>JAZREH010000138.1:0-1709 GCA_045660705.1 Acutalibacteraceae bacterium | reverse complement strand
TCCGACTTGTATAAGTAATTAAAATAGGTTTATTGAAGTAAACCTGTTGCGGCGAAGAATCTGATAATATAAAAATCGGTTCTTCGCCGCGCCCCGCACCGTGTATTTTTGAGGGTCAGTATATATAAACTTAAATTTATGTTTGCAAATTTATATTTATATGTATTGAGTTTCTACTGGGAGGAATTTTTTTGAAAAAGATGACCTTAAAGCAAAAGGAAAGTATAAAGGGATATATTTTTATTCTTCCTTTTATAATTGGATTTATATTCTTCTTTGGATACCCGCTTATTCAGTCTTTTTTATGGAGTTTCGGTGACATTGATTTCAGAAATAACGCAAGCCTTGACTTTAACGGGATTTCAAACTACATATACGCTTTGAGAAAAGACCCTAACTTCTATAAACTTGTAACAACCTCAGTTTTGCAGATGGTTTTAAAACTTCCGCTTATACTTATTTTCAGTTTCCTTATGGCAAACTTCTTAAAGCCGAAGTTCGTGGGCAGAAACATATTCAGGGTAATTTTCTTCCTGCCCGTTATTCTGTCAAGCGGTATCGTCACTTCTATGGAGGACTTTTCGCTGATGCAGGACCTTACGGGTCTTGTTACCGAATCCAACCTTGAAATGTTTTTACAGGATATGAACTTCCCAAGTTTTCTGGCAGGATATATTTCTGATGCGGTTGATCAGGTATCCACCATTGTAAACAGTTCGGGTATACAGATTCTTATCTTTTTGGCGGCGCTTCAATCCATATCGCCAAGTATTTACGAGGCGGCGGCTATAGAGGGCGCAACTGCGTGGGAGGGTTTCTGGAAAATAACATTCCCGATGGTTTTGCCGCAGATTATCGTTTGTATGCTTTACACCGTTGTTGACAGTTTCATTGATTCAAATAATGAGGCGGTATCGTATATATATTCAATGGGCTTTTCTAACTACCGCTTTGGCGTGTCGTCGGCAATGTCGGTTATATATACGGTGGTTATTATATTTATGCTGGCGGTATTTGTCGGCGGTACGGCGTATGCCGCGAAACGATACGATTCTTAAGAAAGGGGAGCAGATATATGCAACAAAAATTAACCAAATGGCTTATAAGTGTATTCAGATTTTTGCTTTTGTTTTGCATCTCCTTTGTAATTTTGTATCCCTTGTTTTCAAAGATTTCAATATCTTTTATGAGTGTTTCGGATTTGTTTGACGCGGGTGTTATTTATTTTCCCAAAGACTTTACCCTTAATAATTATGAGCGCGCGATGGAAATTGTAAATTACTTTCCTTCACTTTTAAAATCGTTTGCTTTTATAGCCCTCAGTGCGCTTTTGCAGGTTGTATCGTCACTGCTTGTTGGATACGGTTTTGCAAGATTTGATTTTAAGTTTAAAAATTTCTGGTTTGCCTGTGCTATTCTGACCCTTATCGTTCCTGCACAGAATATTATGGCACCCCTGTATTTTTACTTTAAAGATTTTAACCTTTTGGGACTTCTTGGTAATAAGGGGCTCAATCTTCTTAATACAACATGGCCCATTATACTGATGTCGGCGACCTGTATGGGTCTTAATAACTGCATTTATATTTATATGTTCAGACAGTATTTTAAGGGTTTCCCGAAAGAACTTGAAGAATCGGGAAAGGTTGACGGTGCGAACAGTTTTATAATTTTTGTAAGGATTATTGTTCCTTGTGCGGTTTCTATGA
>JAZREH010000137.1:0-2447 GCA_045660705.1 Acutalibacteraceae bacterium | reverse complement strand
TAAAACGCTCTTTTGCAAATGTTAAGGAAAAACTGGGTCAGAATGTTAAGTATATTACTGTTGATGAGAATAATAACTTTTATCAGTTTCAGATTAACATTGATAAAGATAAGAAAAGCATCGGTTTTCAGAATGTTATTCCACAAATTAAGGAAGGAAACGGAAGAAAAATACTTTCTCTACTTGCGACAGAACCCGTGGTTAATATATCGGACGATTATTTGAGTGGCTTATTTTCTGTGGAAAATAAATATGTATTACATATCACATCAATAAAAGGTGTTATTCCAGCTGATGGTCGTAATGTCAGTTATGAGGATGTAGTGCCAGGATATTTGGAAAATGAGCGTATAAATGAGGATATATCGGTATCTTGTAAACTTCCCGAAACGATAAATAAAATTATTTTGTGGTCGCCGTCAAATGCCGATGGAACAGAAATATCCTTTTTTGTTGAAAAAGACAGAGTTTGCTTTACCGTGCCCCGAAACACTTTTGGTGGTTATGCGGTTTTGGAAATGCAGAAGAATTAAATTGTTTGAGGTGTTTGCATGAAAATTATTAAGAAGGATAAACTTGCTATCGAAATCTATGACACCCGTGCTGATATGGGAAAAGCGGCGGGTGAAAAGGCGGCAGAACTAATTAAAACTTGCCTTGCCGAAAAAGAAGAAGTCAATATAATTTTTGCAGCGGCACCTTCCCAAAACGAGATGTTGGCTACACTCGTAAATACTTCAGATATTGAGTGGAAGCGCGTAAATGCTTTCCATATGGACGAGTATATCGGTCTTTCGGCAGATGCACCGCAGGGTTTCGGTAACTTTTTAAAAGAGCGCATTTTTGAAAAATTACCCTTTAAGTCGGTAAATTATATCGACTGTACCGCAAAGGATATTGATGCGGAGTGTGCGAGATATTCCAAGTTATTAAAGGAAAATCCCGTTGATATCGTTCTTTTGGGAATAGGCGAAAATGGTCATATCGCGTTTAATGACCCGCATGTTGCCGATTTTGACGACCCCGAAACGGTCAAGGCGGTAATGCTTGACGATGTTTGCCGTCAACAGCAGGTAAACGACGGTTGTTTTGAAAGCCTTGAACAGGTGCCGAAATATGCACTTACCCTGACAATTCCAACGCTTGTTTCAGCGAAACATTTGGTGTGTACCGTACCTGCCGTAACCAAGGCTTGGGCGGTTGGTAGGACCGTAAACGGCGAAATCGGTGCGGAATGTCCTGCAACGGTTATGCGAAACCATAACAGTGCTATTATGTTCTGTGATAGCGACAGTGGAAGTGAACTGCTTTGATAACTAAAATTATTAACGGTCGTATTATTGGCGAAGACGCAATTATAACAGAAAAAAGCGTTTATATAAAAGACGGTATTATATGCGAAATAAGTGACCGCGATTTGGCGGCGGACCGCATTATTGATGCAAAAGGAATGTATGTTTCTGCGGGTTTTATTGACCTGCATCTTCACGGTGCTTTAAATGCTGATTTTGCCGAAGATGATGTAAATGCAGCCATTTCTGCGGCGAATTATCACTGTAAACACGGCACTACAACGCTTTTTCCAACAACACTTTCGACCTCGTATGAAATGATTATGAAATCACTTGCGGCACTCAAAACCGCCGCTTCGTCCGATGCATTTTTGCCGAATTTCGGCGGTGTGCATTTGGAAGGTCCGTATTTTTCAAGGAATCAGGCGGGTGCTCAAAACCCTGATTTTATAACACCGCCCGTTAAGAATCAGTATGAAGAAATACTGAATAAATACGGTGATATAATCGCGCGGTGGAGTTTTGCACCTGAACTTTGCGGTACAGACCAATTTGTCGATGCGCTTAACTCAAAAGGTGTTATAGGCTCTTTTGGACACAGCGATTCAAAATATAGTGATATTATGCCGATTTACGAAAAGGGAGTTAAACTAATAACCCATTTTTATTCCTGTACATCGACAATAACGCGTGAAAAGGGTTTCAGAAAACTTGGACTTATTGAATTTGGATATCTTTACGACGATGTAACCGTAGAAGCGATTGCCGACGGTTGCCATATACCAAAAGAACTGTTTAAACTACTTTATAAGATTAAAGGCAATGATAATATCTGCCTTATCACCGACTCTATGCGTTGTTGCGGAATTGATGATGAATTTGCTGATATGGGCGGTATCCCCGTTAAAATTAAAAACGGCGTCGCGTGCCTTATGGACGAGAGCGCTTTCGCTGGCAGTATTGCAACGGCTGACCGTTTAATACGCTTTTGTGTAAAGGATGTTGGAATTGACGTCTGTTCGGCGGTTAAAATGATGACACAGAATCCCGCAAGGGTTATGAAACTTGAAAACAAGGGTAAGATTGCTGTTGGCTTTGATGCGGATATCGTTTTGTTTGATGATGATATCGTTGTAAAAGATGTTATCGTAAACG
>JAZREH010000136.1:0-1580 GCA_045660705.1 Acutalibacteraceae bacterium | reverse complement strand
AGCCTGTCTTTGTATTGGGTACCAACTGGGTGCCGCTTGACGCTTTCCATTCAAACGACATAAACCGTGTTGAAAAGGCACTTGATATGCTTTGTGAGTGCGGGTGTAACGCCGCAAGAATCTGGGGCGGAAGTGTTTACGAAAGTGACCTGTTTTATGACCTTTGCGACCAAAAGGGAATAATGGTGTGGCAGGACTTTATGATGGCGTGCGCGGTCTATCCGCAGGATAAAGGTTTTCAGGAAAAGATGTACGACGAAGTGCTTGCCGTTGTAAAGCGACTTCGTAACCATGCATCAATAATTTTATGGTCTGGTGATAATGAGTGTGACCTTACTTACGGCTACTACGGAATAAAACGCGACCCCAACCGTAATGTTCTGACAAGAAAGATTATACCCGAAATACTTGAACTTCACGATACTATACGTCCCTATCTGCCGTCGTCACCCTATGTCGATGACGAGGCATTTAAAACAGGTCTTCCGATTGCGGAAAATCACCCGTGGGGACCGCGCAACTACTTCAAGAGTGACTACTATAAAAATATTGTTTGTTGCTTTGCATCTGAAATCGGTTATCACGGCTGTCCGTCGCCCGAATCGTTAAAGAAGTTTATCGCGCCCGATATGTTGTGGCCGAATATGAAAAACGATGTTACTGCTAATGACGATTGGCACGTGCACGCCGCTAATATGGAGATAAGAGAGGGTACAAAGTACGCCTACAGAATAAATCTGATGAACACCCAGATTGATGCGGTGTTCACCGAAAAGCCCGACGGTCTTGATGAGTTTGCTAAAATGAGTCAGGTTGTTCAGGCCGAGGCAAAGAAGTACTTTATTGAAAGATTCCGTCTTAATAAATGGAAAACATCGGGCGTAATCTGGTGGAATCTTATCGACGGTTGGCCGCAGATTTCGGATGCGGTGGTCGATTACTATTATACGCCAAAACTTGCTTATAAATATATTACGCGTTCGCAAAACCCCGTTTGTTTGATGTTTGACGAGCCTGTAGACGGTAAAATCAATCTTATTGCCGTAAGCGATTTGCAGGAAGACAAAAATCTTACATACAAGGTTACAAACCTTTATGACGGTACCGTTGTTTGTGAGGGTGAATTTGTTGCAAAAGAAAACAGCGCCGAACAAATCGTCGCTGTAAATCTGCCCGAAAAGGCAAGTTTTTATTTAATTGAATGGTATATAGACGGTGTTAAACACACCAACCACTTTATGACCGAAACACAGAAAATTTCCTACCGCGATTATCTTAAAGCGATTGAAAAATGCGGTTATGACGAGTTTTCAGGCTTTGGCGATTAGTTCTTTTCTGAATTTCGATGGTGTTGTACCGTATTTTTCCTTAAAACTTTTAAGGAATCCCGAAAGGGAGGAAAAACCGACGGCAAAACCGATTTCGGTTACCGAGTTCGCGGTTGATATAAGAAGTCGCTTGGCTTCGGAAAGCCGTAAATCGTTAACGTACTCAATATAGGTTTTGCCGATGGTTTTGTGAAACCAACTGCTGAAATATGACGGTGTGTATCCGATTGTCCCTGCAACATCTTCAAGACG
>JAZREH010000135.1:0-1110 GCA_045660705.1 Acutalibacteraceae bacterium | reverse complement strand
ATTACGGGAACGGAAACGGCATCACACACCGCGGATAACATATCTAAATCAAATCCGCCTTTAACGCCGTCGGTGTCAATAGAATTAAGCACTATTTCGCCTGCGCCGTTATCTACCCCACGTTTAATCCACTCAACCGCTTCCATACCTGTATTTTCTCTTCCGCCTTTTGCAAAAACACGGAATACACCGTCAACACGCTTGACATCCACCGACAAGACCACACACTGATTTCCGTACAGCATTGCCGCCTCTCTGATTAGCGATGGGTTTCTTATAGCGCCTGAATTGACGCTGCCTTTATCTGCGCCGCACTTGAGAACTCTGTCAAAGTCGTCTATCGTATTTATTCCGCCGCCAACCGTAAGCGGTATAAACACCTCGCTTGCGACCTTGGTAAGGATTTCGGTAAATATACCTCTCCCCTCTACTGTAGCGGTAATATCGTAAAAGACAAGTTCGTCGGCACCCGATGCATTATAAAGCCTTGCCATCTCGACAGGGTCGGCAATATCGCGTATACCCTCAAAATTAGTTCCCTTTACCACACGCCCGTCACGCACATCAAGGCAGGGTATTATTCTTTTCGTAATCACTTCAGGTTCCTATCTCCTCAATCACAGTTTTAAGGTTAAGTTTTCCTGCGTACAGCGCCTTTCCGAGGATTGCCGCCGCCGTACCCATTTCTTTAAGCGTATAAAGTTCGCCGATGTCTGTGATTCCGCCGCTTGCGGTAAACTCAACACCGTCTATCCTACTTAGTTCGCGATAAAGTTCAAGGTTAGTACCGATAAGCATACCGTCGCGCGAAATATCGGTGTATATTATTGCCGACACGCCCTCGTCTTTTAGGGTTTTGCAGAAATCGACGCCCTTTACTTCGGTGGTTTCAAGCCAGCCGCCGACCGCAACAAAGCCGTCCTTTGCATCGACACCTACCGCGATTTTATCACCGTAATTTCGTACCGCCTCACGCCTGAAATCAGGGTCTTTTATTGCGGCAGTGCCTAAAATCACACGGTCAACACCTCCCGACAGATATTTTTCGATTCGGTCGATGTCGCGGATACCGCCACCGATTTCACAGTACATTCCCGTAGCATTTATTAT
>JAZREH010000134.1:0-2914 GCA_045660705.1 Acutalibacteraceae bacterium | reverse complement strand
CGCGGTGCACACCTATTACGCTTATTGTTCCCGAATACGGTGAAGCGATCGAATATATGCAAAAAAACACCGAATTTGACGGTGATGCGGTACGCGATGCGCTGACACAGACGAACGGCAACATCGGTAAAGCGATACAACTACTCGACTCAAAGCGCGAAAATCCCACAAGCGGCGCCGCGCACAGGTTTATTGAACTGCTTTTTGAGGGAAGCGAACTCGATTTGCTATACCTTACCCACCCATTTGAAAAGGACCGCGTTTTAGCGGATGAGTTTTTTTCGCAACTTAAAATCGCAATCGGTGAAGAACTTCGTCGGACATACTCCCGCAAAAAGCGTTCACAGACACTTACCGCCCTTTACGAAAACATCGGCAGGTATCAGGAACTGCTTAAAAGCAATATCAATCTGTCACTTTTGTTCAGCGCGGCAGTATGCGAGGCAAAAAATTCGATAAAATAACAGTATACAAAACAGAAAGGCGTGACATAACCACACTATGGCAGAGGTTATATCGGTAAAATTCAAGGACACAGGCAGGGCGTATTACTTCGACCCCTGTGGCAACAAATACAATATCGGCGATAAACTTATGGTAGAAACGGCAAACGGTCTTGCTTTCGGCACCGTTTCAAGGTCAAACCACAGCGTTCCGCAGGAAAGTATCGTCGGTGCGCTCAAAGGGGTCGTTCGCGTGGCAAACGCCGACGATATCGCACAGATTGAGGAAAACCGCAAAAAGGAAAAGGATGCGCTTGCCGTCTGTGAAAAGATGGTCGAAGAACACGGCCTTGATATGAAACTTGTCAGCGTGGAGTACACCTTTGACGGTAGTAAGATAACATTTTTCTTTACCTCTGACGGGCGTGTTGACTTCCGCGAACTTGTGCGCGCACTTGCGGCGCATTTCCGCACCCGTATTGAACTGCGTCAGATTGGTATACGCGACGAGGCGCGTATGCTTGGCGGTTTAAGTGTCTGCGGTCAGCCGTTTTGCTGTTCACGGTTCCTTGACGGATTCCAGTCGGTTTCTATGAAGATGGCAAAGACACAGGGTATTTCGCTCAACCCCACCAAAATTTCGGGTACCTGCGGTCGCCTTATGTGTTGCCTGCAATACGAAAACGACACCTATGAATATCTTTCCACAATAACACCCCATGTCGGCGAACAGGTCAAGACCCCCGACGGTGTTGCTACCGTTACCGATGTGAACTTCATTTCGGGCAACCTTATGGTTAAACTTCGCGACAGCGAATCTATGCCCTTTAAAATCCACAGAAGCCGCGTAAAAGTGCTTGGTAAAAAGCCTCACGACGGCTCAAAAGACCAGAAAAACAAGGGCTCTAAAAATTAACACATTAAATTTTCATATAATGCTTGCTTTTTTATCGGTTTGTTGTTAAAATAGTAATGGCTTTAAGAAACGCCTGTCGAATTTTGACAAACCCTTTTAATGGAGGTGTAACATAATGGCTTACAAAATTACTGAAGAATGCATCAGCTGCGGTGCTTGTGCCGCACAGTGCCCCTGCGAGGCTATCGCTGAAGGTGATACACAGTACGAAATCAACGCTGACGCTTGCGTTGACTGCGGTGCTTGTGCATCACAGTGCCCTGTTGAGGCTATCGTTGAGGGTTAATCACCCGAACTACATAACACCCTGCCTTGTTGAGGCGGGGTGTTACTTTTAGGTTTTACACTTTATTTAATCAGGGGGATTTTTTATGTCACCAATTAAAGATTTGGAAACTTCGGTTTCGATATTTGCAGGCGACTTTTGCGCCGAGCGTATGAAGGAACTTTCCGACAGCGGTATCCGTTTTATTGAGTTTACAGGTTCCAACTACTCATCGTTTGACGATTTTCTCGCCGACCCCAAGAAGATTTTTAACACCGCCAAGGAAAACGGTGTCACCATCCGTTCGATTCATCTGCCCTTTGCTCCGTTTTCTGAAATCGACCCCGCAAGCCCCGACAGCGCCGTTCGCGACCGCTTTATCGAGGTTTTAAAGCCTATCGTTGAGGCGGCGGCAGGCTGTGGTATTGAAATCGCTGTTGTTCACCCAAGCGGTGAGCCCTATGCCGAGGACCGCCGTGCAGAGCATATGGCGTGGGCGATTGACTCGCTTAAAAAACTTCAGAAGATTATCGCCGCAAACGGTATGAAACTTGCGATTGAAAATCTTCCGCGCACCTGCCTTGGCAGAAACTGTGCCGATATGAAGACCCTGCTTGATGCCATTCCCGATGCATACGCATGCTTTGATTCAAACCACTCGCTCACCGATTCAAACATCGACCTTATAAAGACGATGGGCAACCGCATAATCGCAACCCATATTTCCGATTATGACTTTATTGACGAACGCCACCTTTTCCCAGGCGAGGGACAAAACGGTTGGCAGGAAATCGCGGCAGCACTTGAAGAGGTTGGATATGAAGGCACATTCAACTATGAAATAAAGAATTCCAACACCTTTGCCGCAAGCGTTTATAAGGAAAACCATCAGAATATTATAAACGGGAAAATTAAGTAATTGAAACAAAACACGCCAAACCGTATTTGGTCGGGCGTGTTTTTTATATGCACGAAAAATATATTAAAAAACTGTTGACTTCACCGTAAAAATATGATATCATATTGTTTGCAATATTTCGCAGGTGTAGTTCAATGGTAGAATTCCAGCCTTCCAAGCTGGTTACGTGGGTTCGATTCCCATCACCCGCTCCAGTTCTTATTCAGGTGAGATCAATATGCGCCAGTAGCTCAGCTGGATAGAGCAACCGCCTTCTAAGCGGTAGGTCAGGGGTTCGAGTCCCTTCAAGCGCGCCAAAGAAGCATTACCAAAAGGTAATGCTTCTTTTTTGTTTTTAGGGAACTAAGCTAGAGAGCACCTGATGTTAAGAG
>JAZREH010000133.1:0-3068 GCA_045660705.1 Acutalibacteraceae bacterium | reverse complement strand
GGCATATCGCCTGTACGCTGCTGGATAGCATCAAGGGTATCAAAACTGAGACCTGCCCAGTTTTCGGGATACTTACCGTGAATATTACCGATACCTGCAGCAAGCATTGTAACGCCGAGGTCGGCAATCATCTTGCACTCTTCAGGGTCAGCAACCTCACCGTTGCCAACAACACCGTCTTCTTCACCGCCGATAGCGCCAACCTCTGCCTCAAGAGACATACCCTTTTCTTCGCAGATAGCAACGAGTTCCTTGGTCTTTGCGATGTTTTCTTCAATCGGATAGTGCGAACCGTCAAACATTATGGACGAGAAGCCTGCTTCGATGCACTTCTTTGCGCCCTCATAACTGCCGTGGTCAAGGTGAAGTGCAACAGGCACGGTAATGCCAAGTTCGTTTATCATTGCCGAAACCATACCGACAACGGTAGTATAGCCGCACATATACTTACCCGCACCCTCCGAAACACCGAGAATTACAGGTGACTTGAGTTCTTCAGCAGTAAGAAGTATTGCCTTTGTCCATTCAAGATTGTTGATGTTGAACTGACCGACAGCATACTTGCCTGCTTTAGCCTTTGTGAGCATTTCTTTTGCAGAAACCAACATTTTAAAATTCCTCCGATATTGTTAAATTTTTGACTTTCTTATTGTATACCAAAAACAGTATAAAATCAAGTGTATTTATGTATTATTTACTTTTTTTAACCTTTTTAACGGGAAGATTGGGGTCAGGAACAATTTTTTCGGGCGGTATTTCCATAAGTTCGGGATTTTTCATAAGATTACGCATTTTTTTGAATGCGAGCGCATAGTAACTTCCCGAACAAATGCGTTCATCCATAACAACGCCAAGCGGCATACAGTGTTCGTGTACAATCGTATCGCCGCGGCGCTTTGGCACCTCACGCGGAACACCCATTGTTATTATCTGACTTGTCGTTCCAAACTCATATATGTGATGATATATATGATTAGTTCTTATTGATGCAAGATTAGAAACAACCACCGTATTATGGAACGGTGACATATCAATTATTGCCTTTGGAAGTATTCCGTATTTATCCATAATTTTGAAAAGACCGACACCAAGCGGCAGAACACCCGGAACACTTAACAAGAATTTTATCAGTTTTTCGGTTCCGTTATTTTCGGGCGCGTCGCGGTTTTCGGATACATATTTTTCAATAGTGTTGTGCACATCGTAGATGGTACAATCAGGCTCAAAATACATTTTTGACATTGTTCCGTTATCAATTTTACCCGATTTAAGAACAACCATAGCCACAGCAATTTCCTTGCGTGCATACGGCTTTTTGTTGGCAATAAAGCGGTTTAAAAGCGGATATTCAGCCAGCGTTCTTACATACGCGGCAATAAGAACATCCATATGATTAAGCACAATTCCCTCTTTGCGCTTTTTATTAAGATAGTTTTGAACAGGGTCAAGCGGAATATCGATGGTAATCATATTCATCGAGTCCATACGCTTATCCATTATATACGCCGCAACGGTATACATAGGGTCGGTGTTCTTCAAACGAATTCCGTCTGCTCTCATAAAAATCCCCCTGACGGTTATTTGTTGCAATCGCAACAAATCATTTAAAACATCATAACACAAAAGGCAGAAAAACTCAACCCGTTTTTAACAATTTGTGAACAAAATCAATGCGAAGATATAAATTCTTCAAGTTTTCGCCGTACACCTTCGGTATCTACAAGATAACTGAATCCGTGACCTGCGCCCTCAACCATATATATATACTTTTCGCAAACCGCCGACTTAAAGCCCCGTTCACTCATTTCACAGGGCACAAAGTTATCCGCTTTCCCGTGTATAAACAGTATCGGTACGCTGTTTTCTTTAAGCGCATCTACGGTAGAGGCACCGTAAAGACTAAACCCGCCAAAAAAACGGCTGATAAGGTCAAAGGCGGGATAGAATATTATGCTTGGTATATGAAAGGTCTTTTTTGCAACCTCTTTTATAATATCATATGGCGATGTAAAACCGCAATCGGCGACGATACCCTTGACATTTTCAGAGAGTCCAAGACCCGACGAAAGCAAAACGGTGGTAGCACCCATCGACATTCCGCCAAGAAACACCTCGGTATCCTCACCGTAATTTGCAAGCACAAAATCCACCCACGAAAGGACATCGTGGCGTTCCTGAACGCCGAAAGTAATCAGTTTTCCCTCGCTTTTTCCGTGACTTCGCTGGTCACAAAGCAGGACATTAAGACCCATTTCATTATACATTCTGACGGCGCAGCAAAAATCACGCTTTGCCGATGAACGGTATCCGTGAAACAGTATCATCGTGCGTTTTGAATCTCCGCAGGGGTAATACCTTGCCGCAAGGCGAAGATTGTCAAAACTTCGGGTATAGACCCACGAATGCGGCTGATTTTCAATATAATAGAATCCCGACCTGATAACATCCATATAAGGCGCTAACACCTTGTTTGTAGCCGCCTCAAGATTGTCGGCTTCCTCTTTTTTAAAGCGGACAAATGTAAATCTGTAAAAATAAAGCAGCACAGCAATAAACACTGCAAGTATTATTCCAAGAACTATCAAAAAAATTTTCACATTAAATCACCGATTATATTTTACCATCTTTTTCCCGAAATAAATCAAACAAACTGTAAATTTTTAAAAAATTACACCCGCCCAAATCGGACGGGTGTGTAAACTGAACCTGATTAGATATTACCAGCCTTGACAGCCTCAAAATCTTCCTCAATTTCCTTTGAGGGAGGTGCAGTCACAAGCGAGAACAAAACAATGCAGATAAGCGAGAAGATAAATGCGGGAAGCAGTTCATAAATTGCGAATACTCCGCCCAACTTGCTTATAACAAGTTTCCAAAGGAATACCATACCTGCACCGCCGACCATACCTGCAACAGCACCGATTTTGTTTATGCGCTTCCAGAAAAGCGACAGTATCATAAGTGGACCGAATGTAGCACCGAAACCAGCGCATGCAAATGAAACAACATCAAAAATAACGCTGTTTTCATCAAGGGCAAAAAGTATTGCAATAACAGCAATCACAAGA
>JAZREH010000132.1:0-4025 GCA_045660705.1 Acutalibacteraceae bacterium | reverse complement strand
CGATTATTTCAAGCGAGGATTATATAAAGGCACAAAATTTATTATCGCAAAACACCTCAAAATCCTACCGCAAGCCTAAAAGCCATCACGCTCTGCTTTCGGGGTTGCTCTACTGTGCCGATTGCGGCACCTTTATGCGACCTAAAAAATCAAAATATGTAAACAAGCAGGGCGAAGAGGTTTACACCTATGTTTGCGAAATGAAGGAAAGAAGCAGACGGCACAACTGCCAAATGAAGAATGTAAACGGCAACAGATTAGACCGTGCGGTTTGCGAAGAAATAAAAAAGCTTGATGAGGACAGCGACAGATTTATAAATGAACTTTTAGAAGCATCAAAAAGGTTAAATGAAAACATCGAAGAATATGAAAAGCAAATAGAAACACTTTATAAAGCCTTTAATGATAACGAAAAACAGATAAGAATTCTTGTTTCTGCACTCTCTCAAGGCACACCCGAAACTGTTATTTACATAAACGAACAGATAGCCGAATTGCACCGCAAAAATGAGGAAATAAAGGCGAAAATAGCAGAGCTTGAAGCAGTATCTAAAGACAGAATACTGACCGATGAAGATTTTTTCACCCTTAAAAGTATGCTTTCTTCCTTTGCGGGTGCATTTGAAACCATGAGCCTTGAAGAAAAAAGAGCCGCCCTTCGTGTGTTCGTTAAACGAATCGAATGGGACGGCGAAAATGTTCATATTTATCTCTTCGGTGATGATGACTTGTCCCTCAAGGGTGCTGATTTTAAGACAATTAGCGGGGATAGCAAATGAAATCCTTATGTACTTCAGAAACCTTAAAAAAAGCGCTCAAGATGTATACATCAGCGACCCTATTGACACCGACGGCGACGGGAACGCTCTTACGCTTATCGATGTAATCGCCGACGAAAGGGACATTGCCGAAGAAACCGACACCAAAATCAAACTTGAAAAACTTCGTGTGTTACTTTCGGGAACGCTTGACGAACGCGAAAAACAGATTATTTATATGCGATACGGTCTTGGCGGTTATAACGAAATGACACAGCGCGAAATCGCAAAGGAACTCGGCATTTCGCGAAGTTATGTATCACGAATAGAAAAAGCCGTTTTAGAAAAACTAAAACGGCAGTTTTAAGGCTATTTAAAACAGGTTTTGCAGGTGGTATAGCCCTGCTTTTCAAGTTCGGAAACTTCCCCTGTAAATTCCAATTTATTTTCATCTTTTATAGATTTCACACCCGAACAGTCAGATTTATGAATCTTCTCCGTGCTCTTGTTTATGATGTATTCTGCCTTTTCGGTCGTATCATTACTTTCGGTCGCGGTCCCGTCAAGCGCACTTGTACCGTCGGCATAGTTTATCGAAATCTGAGGCTGGTTGTTATAAACATAAACATTAAAACAAATGCCCTCACCCTTATCCTCAACCGAAAGCGCCTCCATCTGAACGCCGCGCGCCACAAGATTGTCACCGTCAAAAACGGGGGTTACGCGGTAAAGCACACGGTTTCCCGTTTCTTTTATATAGTCGGCAACCATATTTTCAAACGGCAACATTCCGTCGACATTCATATACCTTGTTCCCGTAATAAGATTACAAACATTAGCGTTTTCGCCCGTAAGTTGATATCCGATAAGGTGGCATCGGTTATACAGGTATTTGCCGTCAACGACATCGTACTTGACGGTCTGCCACCCCGACGGTTTTACCTGACCGATACCGCCGCGTTCCTCTGTAGGCATAAGTTCCTTTGAAATACAGGCAAAAGCCACACCGCACCTACCAAGCATATCAAGCGGTGCATATTTTTCAAAGGGTTCAAGCAAAAGGTCACTGTCCGAAAATTCGGGTTGGTTGTTATTCAGTACAACGTATGGCGAATCTTTAAATTCGGGGATATCATTTTGGGTAAGTACTACCTGTGAATCGTTCTTTGGGGGAGTCTTGTCTGAAACGCACCCGCACAGGCAGACAAACAGTAAAGCAAAGACGATGCAAATCAGCCGTTTCATTTCACATATACCTCCTCGGTGATTTTTTGGTGGGAACTTCCCTCAAACTCGCGTGTTTCGGCAAGGCGCCACCCATTTTCAGTATCAATATCAAAAAACATATCCGACGGATAAACGCGATTCCATTTAAACACCGTAATCTTGCTGATTTTATCTTTAAACTGTGCGGTCGGCAGATTTTCAATAAAGCATACATCGTTATCTTTTGCGTTTGAAAGAGGGTTTTCATCTACCGTCACGACCGCATCTTCAGAAAACTGTCTGAAACTGTATTCGTTCATCATCAGTCGCGTTCCCGCGGCAATCTCAATTACACGCTCACGCAAAACCGAGTCTTTACTCTGACGGCGGTTATTAAACATCATCCCGCCTTTATCGTCAAGGCATACTATAATATGCAAAAAGCATCACCCTTTCCCCATCATTTTATCATCACTCTCCTAAAAAATCAAGAAATTCACCAACGGTGCTCAAAATCCATATAATGTATCGGAGGTGAAAACTATGGCAAACACAAACTGTGCGTGCAGATATGACTGCACATTTTTTGCCGTAATAGGAAGTCTTATCGTAGGTATCGCAACCGCAATTTTAACCATAACCGGAACCCTGACCGTTGCCCCCGCATTTTTATGGGTAGCATTCGGTATTGCTGTCGGTTTCTTGGTCATTGCCTTTTTGACCGCTAACTCCTGCACAACCATAACAAGGCGTTGCGGGTGTTCAAGAATTACGGCACTGCTCACAGGAATTATAGGCACTGTCCTGACGGCACTTTTACTTCTTGGCATCGCATTCGCCGCGACAAGCATAGTAGGCGCTATCATAACAGGTTTATTAGCAGCATCGTTTGCGCTGATAATATTATCGGTTGCCTGCATCATCAGATGCCTGACCGATTGCAGCACAACAGCATAGTCTGACGGCGGCGGGAAATCCCTGCCGCCAAACTTTTTTAAAATAACTCTTGCAAGATTCGGTTTAACATCTTATAATATATGTAACTTACTTAAGGAGTTTTTTGCTTTGGAAAACGATGCAGCAAGCGCAGGCGTAAGAACGGGCGGTCTTTTCAGCACCACCGACATCAGAATACTTATCTGCTATATACTTTCAATTATAAACGAACCCGTACCCGCGAATCTTCTTGCCAACACATTGCACTATGAGGGAATCGCCAACGGTTTCGAGGTTAGCGATGCCGTTGTGTCGCTTATCAAAACGGGGCATATCAAACAGTATGATCCCAAGGATGACTCGTACATCATCACCCCAAGCGGCAAGGATGTCGCCCAGACCCTTAAAACCTCAATTTCATTCAGCGCAAAAGACCGCGCCTATTCGGCGGCAATCAAGATGCTTTCGCGTTTCAAAAACGCAAAAGATACCGAATTTGTTATCACCCACGAGGGCGAAAACACCTATCTGACCTGTTCCCTGCTTGATAACAAGGTACCGTTTTTGAGTGTAAAGTTGCTTATCACCGATGACGGTCAGGCAGAGTGTATCCGCGAAAAGGTACTTGCTGACCCTACTGTTTTGTATTCAGGGGTCATTGAATTACTTACAAAATAAATTTTAGGTTAATTTATCCTTGACTTTTTACTGCTTTGTGATATACTTATTAAGTGCCTGTTGGCACTGTAGCGCGGATTCGGTTGAAAAGTAGGTTTTATCCCAAAAGTAACCCCCGCCTCGGATATCCCTGCCGTGTAAAATTTAAGGGATAAACTTAATATGCGGGTATGGCGGAATTGGCAGACGCGTTAGATTCAGGTTCTAATGGTCGCAAGGCTGTGCAGGTTCAAGTCCTGTTACCCGCACCAAAAAAATTCCAAGAACATAAAGTTCTTGGATTTTTTATTTATTACCTATTACTTTTAGTCTGTTTATTTCAGATACACACGAAACGCCACAGATGAAAAGGCGTGCAGAGCACTTTTAAGAACTACCTTTGTGCCATCAAGCGCCGCCTCACAGTTTACACACTCAATATCCGAATACTCTTTATCAAGTGTCACA
>JAZREH010000131.1:0-4561 GCA_045660705.1 Acutalibacteraceae bacterium | reverse complement strand
GTGGCATATCCCGTAAGAGGTCTTGATATCAACTCCTCCTACCTCATTTACAATCTGCTCAACGAACAGAAGGAGAAGGGTGTTGCCGTTGTATTCGTAGGTGAAGACCTTGACGTGCTTCTCGCTCTCTGTGACCGCATTATGGTTATCGGTTCGGGCAGAATAACGGGTGTTGTTGACGGAAGATGTGCAACAAAGGAAGAAATCGGTCTTCTTATGACCAAATCAAAGCACGATGGGGAGGAAGAAAACAATGGCTGATAATGCAGTTGTAAAAACTCATCGCGAGCCGCTTTTTCACGTGGTCAAGCGCGACGATATGCCGTCGTGGAAAGCGTGGCTTGTACGAATCGCTACGGTTTTGATTGCCTTTGTTCTTGTCGGTTTTCTTTCGATGTCGGTCACGGGCGAGAGTTTTGGCACAACCTACGATATAATGTTTCAGGGCGTTTTCGGTCGCCTCTTTGAGGGACACACCACTATGCTTTGGAAATATTTGCAGGAAATTGCAATTTTGCTTGCTCTTTCTCTTGCACTTACCCCCGCCTTTAAAATGAAGTTCTGGAACTGCGGTGCCGAGGGACAGGCGCTGATGGGCGGACTTGCCTCAATCATATGTATGATTGAACTTGGTGATAAACTGCCGTATCCTGTACTTATGGTGGTAATAGCCGTTTCAAGTATACTTGCGGGCGCAATATGGGGTGTTATTCCCGCTGTATTCAAGGCGGTTTTCAATACTAACGAAACACTCTTTACCCTTATGATGAACTATATCGCAACCCAGATAATTGCGTACTATGTTTACATTAAGGGCGGCGGTTCTAACGTTATTAATCCTGTTTCGGCAGGTAATTTCCCCGCGGTGGGCGGTAACGATTATTTTGTAAATATCGCGATTGTTACCGTTATGACGGTCATTATGTATGTGTATCTTAGGTTCAGTAAACAGGGATATGAAATTTCTGTTGTCGGCGAAAGTCAGAACACCGCAAGATATATCGGCATAAACGTCAAAAAGGTAATCATCCGTACAATGGTTATTTCGGGTGCGCTTTGCGGCGTTACGGGAATGCTTCTTGTTGCGGGTAAGGACCACAGTATAAATATAAACAGTGTCGGCGGTCAGGGCTTTACCGCGATTCTTATGTCGTGGCTCGGTCAGTTTAACCCCTTCATTATGGTGGTTATGACTGCAATCGTTATATTCCTGCGCATAGGCGTTGCAAAGGTTGCCGATACAGCACTTCTTAACTCGTCTTTCTCGGAAATTATGGTCGGTATCGTAATTCTTATGTTGGTCGGATGCGAGTTCTTTATTCACTACTCTCTCAAATTCCGCCACGCTAAAAAGGAGGTACAAGCATGATAATTCAGTTTATTTGCCGTGCTATACTCCTCGGTGTTCCGTTGCTTTACGGTTCTACAGGTGAAATCGTTACCGAAAAGTCGGGACATCTCAACCTCGGTATCCCCGGTATTATGTATGTCGGTGCCATAAGCGGTGTCGTCGGTTCGTTCCTTTACGAAAACGCCTGCGGCAATGATATTGCAAATATGAATCCCGCGCTTGCTATTCTGATTCCGTTCCTCTGCGCTGTTGTGGGCTCGGTTTTGATGGGACTTATATACAGTTTCCTTACCGTAACACTTCACGCTAATCAGAATGTAACGGGTCTTGCCCTTACAACACTTGGTATCGGACTTGGTAACTTCCTTGGCGCCTCGTTAATCAACATTACAAAGAGTGAACTTCCCTCGATTGCACTTACCAAGACAAGTTCGTTCTTTTCGGCGAAACTTCCGTTTTATGATGATTTGGGTTGGTTTGGTGAACTTTTATTTTCGCACGATTTCCTTACCTATCTTGCAATCATTATTGCCATTGTTACATCGTTTGTACTCAACCGTACCCGTGTGGGTCTTAATCTGCGTTCGGTCGGTGAAAACCCTGCAACTGCCGATGCGGCGGGCATAAATGTTACAAAATACAGATATGTTTCAACCTGTATAGGCAGTGCGATTGCAGGTCTTGGCGGACTTCAGTATGTTATGGCATATGCAAGCGGCGTATGGTCCAATAACGCTTTCGGTGACCGTGGATGGATGGCGATTGCCTTGGTTATATTTGCACTTTGGAAACCGTCGGTTGCGATTCTGGGCTCGTTTGTGTTTGGCGCGCTTTGTAATGCCAATAACTACATTCAGGGTCTTGGTACCGAAACACAGGAACTCTTCAAAATGCTTCCGTATGTGGTAACAATCATCGTTCTTATTATTACCAGTATGCGTAAGAAAAGGGAACATCAGCCGCCCGCGGCACTTGGTCTTTCGTATTTCAGAGAAGAAAGATAAATATTTTAAATGTGCACAGTGTCTGCTGTGCACATTTTTGAATTATTGATTTTTGAGGTTTTTCATTATGAATTCAAAACACGCAAGGCTGAAATTTGCCTGTTACAGTTCAAGTCTGTCAATGTCGGCGGTCTGTAATCTTTCGCCGATTTTGTTCCTTACCTTTCGCGAGGTTTACGGGATATCTTATTCACTTCTTGGACTGCTCGTACTTATAAACTTTGTTACCCAACTTATTATTGATTTAATTTTTTCGTTTTTTTCGCATAGGTTTAATATTGCAAAAACTGTAAAGTCAATGCCTGTTATCACCGCAATAGGTCTGCTTTTGTATGCACTGTGGCCGACACTTTTCCCCGATACGGCGTATGTGGGGTTGGTTGTTGGAACGGTGGTGTTTTCGGTGTCTGCAGGACTGGGTGAGGTGCTTATAAGCCCTGTTATTGCCGCTATACCGTCGCCCGACCCCGATAGGGAAATGAGTAAACTTCATTCGGTCTATGCGTGGGGCGTTGTGGGTGTGGTTATTTTAAGCACACTGTTTTTGCAGGTCTTTGGTGCACAAAACTGGCAATGGCTTGCCGTAATTTTTGCCGTTTTACCGATTTTATCGGCGACCCTTTTTGCGGGAAGCCAAATCCCGCAAATGGAAACACCCGAAAGGGTTTCGGGGGCTGTCGGTCTTCTTAAAAGCGGCGGCATATGGCTTTGTGTAATCGGTATATTTCTCGGCGGTGCGTCGGAATGTACTATGGCGCAATGGAGTTCGGGATATATAGAGCGGGCCCTTGGCGTGCCAAAGGTATGGGGTGACATTTTTGGTGTCGCCATCTTTTCGGTTATGCTGGGACTTGGTCGTACACTCTATTCGAAAATTGGCAAGAATATTGAACGGGTACTTGTTTTCGGTGCCGTCGGTGCGACGGTCTGCTATCTTTTGTCAGCAGTGTCGGATATCGCGGCGGTCGGTCTTGTTGCCTGTGCGCTTACAGGTCTTTGTACCTCAATGATGTGGCCGGGCACCCTTATTGTTGCATCAAACCGTTTTCCTGCGGGCGGCGTGTTTGTATACGCGCTTATGGCGGCGGGCGGCGACCTTGGTGCATCTGTTGCACCGCAACTTGTCGGCGTTATTACCGATACGGTTATGGCAAGTGAACGATTTTCGGCACTCGCTACGGTTATTCAAATAACACCCGAACAACTCGGTATGAAACTTGGTATGCTTTTTGCAATGTTTTTCCCACTTGCCGCAATCGCGATATACAGCACATTCTTTAAATTTAAGAAAAAATTAAAATAGAGGATTTGTTCCACAAAAATACCCCTGTGCCTATTTTGGCACAGGGGTATAATTAAAAGTTCAAAAGCAATCCCGCTATGGTGAAATATATTATAAGCGATACGGCATCAAGTATCGTTGTAACAAGCGGGCTTGCCATTACCGCAGGGTCAAAGCCTAACTTTTTGGCAAGTATCGGCAAAAGGCTGCCCACTAACTTTGCAACAATAACCACAAAAAACAGGGTGGCACAGACAATAAGCATTTCGGGGATTGCCTGACCGATATCAAAACTTTTAAGCAGCAGATGGTCAACGAGATATAACTTTATAAAGTTTACTAATGAGAGTACAATACCGCACACAAACGCAACCCGCAGTTCTTTCCACAAAACGCGGATGATATCGCGAAACTCAATCTCGCCAAGGGAGAGCGCACGGATAACCGTTACAGAAGACTGACTGCCCGAATTACCGCCGGTACCCATAAGCATCGGTATAAAGGCGATAAGTGCGGCAAACTTGGTCAGTCGCCCCTCAAAACTGGAGATAACCATACCCGTAAAGGTCGCCGAAATCATAAGGAACAAAAGCCAGGGAATACGCGCGCGGAAGGTTTCAAAAACGCCTGTTTTAAGGTAGGTGCGGTCGCTCGGCAAAATAGCCGCCATCTTTTCAATGTCCTCGCTTGCTTCCTCTTGCAAAACGTCAATAGCATCATCGACGGTAACGATGCCGACCAGTCGCTGTTCGGTGTCGACAACGGGAATGGTAAGCATATCGTACTTTTCAAACATTCCCGCAACCGCCTCTTTGTCCTCAAGGGTTTCGGCAAAGATGATGTTGTCGTCCATTATTTCGGAAAGCGGGGTATCGGTGCCGTTTAAAAGCAGGTCTTTAACCGTAACAATTCCAAGAAGTTTTC
>JAZREH010000130.1:0-10192 GCA_045660705.1 Acutalibacteraceae bacterium | reverse complement strand
AATTTATATACTTTTCCAAAAAATAATATACACCGTAAACCGTACCGCGCGGTGTTTTGCCCGCAATAATAATATCTTCACCCTGCGTTTTGATTACAAATCCCTCATCTGACAGATGGCTTACATCGGTATGCTGTCCGCGTACAGAGGCGCCTATATGTATTTCGGGTGAACGCCGTTCACAGCGTCCGGAAAAATACGGAATTATAGCGTTTGTTGATTTATAAAGATACTCATAAAGTACCGATGCGGCATACATTTCAGCATTATGCGGCATACGGCTTGTAACAATATGGTAAAAACCCTTTCCCTTATCGGCAATTATTCTTTTCATATCTTATTTCTCCTTTTTCGCATATATTTTCCGTGCATATTCTATCGCCCCGTCAACAGGCTTGTTTTCTATCAGTGAAAGACGGCAGTCCTTTGCGGTTATATGCTTTTCTATAAGTTTAAAAAGTATATCCCCTTTTAGACTGATGCCACCCGAAAAAAAGACGGGGATTTCCTTAGTTTCTTCAGTTTTTTTGATATACCGCGCGGCAGTGTCAATTCTGCTTGCCACAAACTTCATATTCTTTTCTAAAATTTGAGAGGCGACACGGTCCCCCTGTGCGGCGGCGGTAAAGACAAGTTCGGCAAATTCAGCAATATACCGCTTGCCGCCCTGATGAAATTTTGAAATATGGGCCTCGGCAGATTCACCCAACCTATCGGCAAAAAGTTCTGTCAGCAGTGTTTCTTCGCCGCTGCCGTCGCCCGCACAAAGCACCGCCGTTATACCGTCTTTTGCGATTGTATAACCGCTTCCGCCCTCATCAAACAACTGCCCCCAACCCGATATGCGTTTTCGTCTGTCGCCGTCAAGGGCGTATACAATAAAACCTGTACCCATAATAACCAGAATACACTTTTTACTGTCGGCAAGCATTACAAGATTTTCCATATCACTGCCGTTATCGAATGCTAAAAAACCGAATTTTGCAAAAAAGCGGTTTAAAATCCGACTGTTATCGTAGGTAAGACCTCCACCTGAAAGCCCCGCAAACATTGTGATTTTCGAGTACGGTATGCCATAGCACGCCTCATTTATGCCCTCCTTAAGGACATCGGTCGCCGCTTCCATTCCAATGTCATTAGGATTGCTTGACCCCTTGCAGACCTCGCTTATCACCGCACCGTTATCGTCAACAAGTTTAAAAACCGTTTTAGTGCCGCCCCCGTCTATCCCTAAAAAATAGTTACAGGAAGTCTTTGCAAAAAGAAGTTCATCCATCGAAACCTTAAACATCGACGATAACTTTACCAACAAATCAACGGTAGGAAACCCGTTGCCGTTTTCCCACTTGCTTATTGATTTTTCTGTGTAGCCGATTTTCTCTGCCAACTGTTTTTGCGTAAGATTCATTTTTGTTCTGTAATATTTAAGGTTACTGTCAAAGGAAAATTCTCTACTCAATTGGGCGACCACCTTTCTTTGATACAATTATAATCGAATTCTTTTCTTTTATCAATAGAATTATGTGGATATAAGATAAAAAACTCTACTGTCGGTAGAGTTTTAAATCTTCCGTTGCTTTTTTGATTGTAAGGTGCTATACTGCAACCAAGAAAGCAACTATGGAGTGTTTTGTATGTATAAACAGAAAATCGGAATATCGCTTGCCGACAGATATTGTCTGCCAATGGTCGAGATTTTAAAAATGCTCAAACAAATCGGATTTGATGCCGTTTCGCCGAATTACTGCAAGGACAACAATTTAGAAGAAATCATAACGCAGGCAAGAAATTCAGGTTTAGAAATACAGTCACTGCACGCCCCATTCGGGAAAGCCGCAGATATGTGGAGTGCCGACGGGGACATCTGCACGCCCGCACTTAATGAGTTGCTTGATGCACTGCAAATCTGTCGCCGTTTTGATATTCCTGTATTGGTGGTTCATAGCTGGATTGGTTTTGATTACACCTTTAGCGGCGAAAATCTAAACTTTACAAACTTTGATAAACTTGTAGATGCCGCCACCGAATACGGCGTTAAAATCGCCTTTGAAAATACCGAGGGCGAGGAATATTTATTCGCGCTTATGGACCATTTTTGTGAGAGTAAAACGGTCGGTTTTTGTTGGGATTCAGGTCACGAAATGTGCTATAACCACTCAAAGGACCTGCTTTGTAAATACGGTGACCGCCTTATCATCACCCATCTTAACGACAATTTAGGTATAAGCAGATTCGACGGCAAAACCTTTTGGACCGACGACCTTCATCTACTGCCATATGACGGTGTCGCCGACTGGGATTATAATACCGACCGTCTGAAAAATGCGAAAAAACTTGATATCCTGAATTTTGAACTTGCCATCAACTCGAAACCTAACCGCCATGAAAACGATATATACAGTCAGATGGATATAAGGCTTTACTTTACCGAGGCATACAAAAGAGCCTGTAAAATAGCATTTAGGTACTCGAAATAATAAGTTTAACTGGGTCAAACGCCTATTAGCGTTTGACCCAGTTTTTATTTGGCAGGTATATAAACTTTTTCTTGATATAAAGCGCTTTTTGTGGTATCATATACTAAATATTATGGGTTGTTATGTCTGTCGGTCGGACAGGCATAGAAAAGCCCCTTTTCCTTTTGATAACAAAGGGTGTGAAATGATTTTATGGAAAGTAAAAATCTCCCCGCAATTTCGGTAATTATGGGTGTGTATAACGGCGAAAAATTCCTTGAAGAAGCCATCTGTTCGGTACTGTCACAGACATATGAAGATTTTGAATTTATCATATGCGACGACTGTTCTACCGACAGTTCTGCACAGATACTCCAAAAATTTGCTGAAAGTGACAGCCGTATAAAACTGCTTAAGAATGATAAAAATCTTGGACTTGCGGCAACGCTTAACCGTTGCATTGATGCAGCACAGGGTGAATTTTTGGCGCGAATGGACTGTGACGACCGCTGTCTTCCCGACCGCTTTAAGGTGCAAATTGATTTTTTGCGCAAACACCCAGATGTCTGTGCCGTCGGCAGTGACCTTGAATTCATCGACGATAACGGCGATGTCTACGGTCAAAAGAACATCGTCACCGAAGAACGCTTTAACCTTGCCGATACTGTGCGCTTCTGCCGCGTGTTTCACCCGTCGGTAATGATGCGCAAAGGGGCTGTACAGGCGGTCGGCGGATACAGTTCTAACGACCTTACTACCCGCGCGGAAGACTATGATTTGTGGTGCAAACTGTGTGAAAACGGCGGCATTATCGCCAATATACCGCAGGTGCTTTTCCAATACCGCGAGGACCAAAACAACATTGTGCGTCGCAAATACAAATACCGCACACAGGAAGCCCGCCTTAAATGGTACTGGATACGCAGGGCAAAAAGACCTGTACCAGAACTTAGGTTTGCGATAAAACCGCTTATTGTAGGTCTTTTACCCCTTGGGCTTTATAAAAAACTTCGAAAAATCAAAAATTCGAAATAACCGAAAATCTTTTTTAGGAAGTAATAAAAATGAAAATAATCAGTTGTTCAAGTTATTACGGCACAGGTTCAAGCGCGGTTACCGACCTTGTTACTGAATTTTCAACGGTAAAAAGTCTTGGTGACGAGGAATTCCGTTTTTTGCACGATATTGACGGTATCGCCGACCTGCAGTATCACCTTGTTGAAAACCACAACCGCCACAATTCGGGTCACGCACTAAAGCGTTTTAAGAAACTGGTGGATTTTCATGCGGGCAACCGTTTTATAAAACGATACGAGCCCTATTTTTCAAACCGATGGAAAGAAATTTCCTACAAGTATATTGACTCGCTTACCGACTTTTCATTCAGGGGTTGGTGGCAGTACGACCTGCTTGACAGGGGCATCGGTTACTATTACCGCAAGTTGCTTATAAACAAAATTTATAAGATGACTATTGGGCGTAAAAACGAACGGGTGCTTAATGTACTGCCAAAAGAAATCACCCTTTGCAGCCGCCCGACAAAGGAAGAATTCATCAGCAAAACAAAGGCGTATATAAACGAACTTATGCAGGCGGCAAACCCTGAGGGCGCACCTATGCTTATGGTTGACCAATTGCTTCCCGCATCTGAAATATACCGTTTTCTTCCATTTTTTGACGATATTCATACCATCGTTGTCGAGCGCGACCCACGCGACCTTTACATCCTTGAAAAGTTTATATGGAAATGCCGCGTTATTCCAACATCGGATGTCGAAACATTCTGCAAATGGTACAAATATACCCGTGCACACCGCAAAACCGAGGTTTTCGACCCCGAACATGTTATGCTGATTCAGTTTGAGGACCTGATATACAAATACGATGAAACTGCCGCAAAACTGTGTCAGTGGCTCGGTCTTAAGGAAGAAGACCACACGATGAAACTTAAAAAACTTGACCCTGCCAAATCAAAGCGCAATACCCGTCTTTGGGAAAAGTACGACATTGGCAGTGACCTTGATTACATTGAAAACGAACTTTCCGAATACATATATGATTATTCGGATTTTGAGGGGAATGAATGAGTATGAATCGATTAAAAAGTATTTTCCACCCCGAATGGTACAAACTTATCTGTATCACATTCTGTCTTTTTGCAAGCATTCCGCTTTTCGGTTCTGCAATCACCCCGTTTTTAAAACTGTTTCATCTTTACACGATTGCTGTTTTAGCGGTCGATTGCTTTAACGAACGCCGTATCTTCCGCAACAAGGGTCGGTGGCTACTTGCCTTTTTTGTGATTTTTTACGGTGTCACCCTGCTTACCAACCTTAACCTGCTTAATTTTTCGGGTATTTCCGACTTCGGCTATGTGTTTGCGGCACTTACAGTGCTTTATTCATACGGCGATTCCGACGGCAAAAAGCCCACCGTTATCAGCACTTTTTTCTGCATTCTTATATCGCTTTGTAATGCGGTAGGAATCTGGATGTTCTTTACAAAATTCTTTTATTATGATAAACAGACCGAGGCTTTCATCGGTATGTATGTCCACGAAAACCGTCTTTGCGGTGTCTGGGGTAATCCCGCCGTTCAGGGTATGACCTCCTTTATAGGCATTTGTCTTGCACTGATTTTATTTGCAACACTTAAAAACAAAAAATGGCGTATTGCCTTTAGCGTTATGGTAGTAATAAACTTCTTTACTATGCTGCTTTCAAATGCGCGGGCAAGCATTTATTCGTTTGTACTTCTCTGTACGGTATTTGCCTTTATCTGTTTTATCAAAAACGATAAAAGTTTTAAGCGTTTCTGCCTTTCGGCGGTTGCATCGGTTTTGGTCGCTGTCGTCGCATTCAGCGCCTGTCGGGTTTCACAGTTTGGCATCTCGCTTGTCGACTTCGGTCACGATGAATACCTGCAAAATATTGATGAAGATTTTGACAAGGACGATGACGAAGACGGCAAAAACAAGCGCCCGTCAATCGGTCGTCTTGATACCGGTCTTAACGGACGCGGCGAACTTTGGCAAAACGGTCTTGTGATTTTTTCAAAAAAGCCTGTTTTCGGTCACGGTCTTAATAATATTAACCACGCCTTTGAGGAAAACGGCATTGATGCTATGGAAATATCAGGCAACCTACATAATGTATATCTTGATGTAGCGGTTGCATTCGGTGTTTTGGGACTTATTCTTCTTATCGGATTTCTCTTGATAATGTTCGGAAATGTCAAGAAGGTCATTAAGTACACAAACAGCGACTTATATTTTCAGGTTGCGGTTACTGCCGCGTGTATAGTCGGGTTTATGCTGTACGGTATGGTCGATTCAAGTATGATGTTCTCAATGTATCCGACCTCGCTTATATTCTGGTACATTATGGCACATCTTGCTCGCCTTGCCGAGCAGGCAAACCGCGAAAACGGTCACTACCGAACCGAACCTTTACAGTTACTTGAAGAAAGATTTCTTCAAAAACGCAATAAGACTAAAAAAAGCATTTGCTTTGTAAACGATTCTCTTGGTGGCGGCGGTGCCGAACAGATACTTGTAAATGTTTCTTCGGCTATGGCTGAAAACGGGTATGATGTCACCGTTCTCACCCTTTGGGCTGACGGTGAACTTGAACAAAAACTTGACCCGCGCGTAACCCTTAAAACCGCCGACCCGTTTGATTTTAAAATCCTCAAACGCATACAGCACTGGATAAACCGCCACTGTATGCCCAAAAGATTTTACAATTTCCTGTTTCTTGACAAACGCTACGACTTTACGGTAGCCTTTTTAGAGGGACTTTCGACTATTTTAGTATCAGACACCAAACTTTCAGACGATGGCAAAAGATTCGCGTGGGTCCACATTGATTTTAAAGAGCAAAACTGGACCCTGCCGTTTTATCGCAATCTTAAGGCACAAATTAAAAGTTATCAGCCCTTTGACCGCATTTTCTGTGTAAGCGAAACGGTAAAAACATCATTTGACGAAATCATCGGTTGCGGGGAAAAAACCTTTGTTCAGCACAACCTTGTCGACACAAGACAGGTTGAGGAAAAGGCAAATACGCCCTGCCCCGATATCCGCCCTGACGGTTTGCTTTTATGTTCAGTCGGTCGCCTTAACCCGCAAAAGGGTTATGATAGACTTATAAATATTATGTCACGGCTTAAATCCGAAAATATCGCCTGCAAACTTTGGATTCTGGGCGAGGGCGCACTTCGGACCGACCTTGAAAAACAGATAAAAGAACTCGGTCTTGACGGTGATGTTTCGCTTTTGGGGTTTAAGGACAACCCGTTTTGCTACGCCGCACAGTCGGATGTTTTCGTCTGCTCATCAAGGGCAGAGGGCTACAGTACCGTAATTACCGAAAGCCTTGTGCTTTCAAAACCGATTGTTTCAACCCTTTGTGCAGGTGTGCGCGAACAGTTAGGTGACAACGAATACGGTATTGTAACCGAAAATAACGAAGACGCCCTGTTTGAGGGTGTAAAAAGAATGCTGTCCGATTCGTCACTTCGCGAACACTATGCGAAAAAGGCAAAGGAACGCAGCGGCGAAATCAACTATAGCACCATATTAAAGCAATATTTAGATATTTTTGCATAAAGAGGTTTTGAAATGAAAATTTCGGTCAGTGTCAGTGCCTATAATGCCGAGTCAACCATATCCCGTACCATTGAATCGGTGCTTTCGCAGACATATCAGAATTTTGAAATCATAATAATAAACGACGGTTCAACCGACAAAACCCTTGAAATCGCCGAAAAATACCGCCTTCAACACCCCGATAAAATTTTTATCAAAAGCATCGAAAACGGCGGTCTTGCAAACGCGCGTAATACGGCATTTCCGCTTTGTACGGGCGATTTGTATATAAACCTTGATTCCGATGACTATCTTGAAAGTGACACCTTTGAAAAGGCGATTGACCGCTTTGGTCAGGACGAGGACATCGATGTCTGCTTTTACGGATACAAATCCTTTGACGAAAACGGCAGGTTTTTCGATTACTATCTTGAAACAAAGACCTATCCCGACAGGCTTCTTGACGGAATTGAAGCCTTTCAAAACCGCATAAAGCGCAAAATCTGGATGTGTCAGGGAAATGCCATATACCGTATGTCTATGATTCGCGACAACGGGATTACCAACCACAAGGGCAAAAATCAGGGCGAGGATATGTACTTTATCAGCCGTTGTCTGCTTGCCGCACGCAAGGTGACACATTTTAAAGGCGACAACTTCTGCTGTATGACAAGAAGCGATTCGATGAACCACGCAAAGTTTAACGACAGTTTCTTCCAGACCGTCGAACTTCTTGAACTTCTTATTGACGATGTGACACGCGCTTATCCCGACAAACTCGACAGCATACTTCCCTATTTATATGCCGAAAAATCGACACAGACTCTTGCCATAATCAAAAGAATGGCAAATTACTTTAAGTACGGCGAATACAAAAAGCGCGCGTTACCGCTACACAAAAATCTTAAAGCCGTCGGTATGCGCGATATTGTGCCGATTATCTCAAAGCAAAAACACCTTGAACTTGTTATATGCCGAATTTCGCTTGCAGCATTCTTCTTTATGACAAGAATATATTATATGTTAGGTAAACGGTGAAATGAGTAAAAACAACTACAGTTATCTTGCAAAAAATGTCGGTCTGCTGACCATAAGCAACTTTGCCACCAAGATATTAAGTTTCTTTCTTATCCCCGTATACACAAACATCCTCACTACGGCGGAATACGGAACATACGACCTTGTAAGCACTTCGGTACTTCTGCTGACCCCCATTCTGACCATAAATATAATGGAACCCGTTACCCGCTTTTCGATGGAAAAGGATGCAAACCAAACGGGAATCTTCACGGTCGGTATGCGGTATTTCTTTGGAAGTTGCACCCTGCTCGGTCTGTTCCTTATACTTAATGCCCTGTTTGGATTTTTCCCCGCCGTTTCAAAATACGCGCTGTTTTTCTTCCTGCTTTATGCCGTAACAACCCTATCGGGTATCGTTTCGGGTTTTGCGCGCGGTCTTGATATGGTGGCGGATGTCGCCGTTTCGGGCGTTATAACCACCTTTGTAACAATCGCACTTAACATCCTCTGCCTTGTGTTCCTGTCAATGGGACTTACGGGCTACTTTATTGCAAACATTTCGGGATTCCTGCTTCCAAGCGTGTATCTGCTTTTAAGAATGAAATTCTGGAGGTATATAACATTCCGTAAGGTCGACCCCGCACTCCACAAGGATATGATTGCCTACGGCAGACCGATGATTGCCACCAACATCGCGTGGTGGGTCAACAGTATGGCAGACCGCTATGTTGTCGTTCTGCTTTGCGGTGTCGGTGCCAACGGTATATATTCTGTAGCATCAAAAATTCCGATGATTATGAATATCATTCAGTCGATATTCAATCAGGCGTGGACACTTTCGGCGGTAAAAGAATTTGACAGCGAGGACAAAGACGGTTTCTTTTCGGACATCTATAACAAATACAATGTTCTTATGGTTACGGTGTGTTCGGGACTTATACTGCTTGACCGACCGCTTGCACACTTCCTTTACGCAAAGGATTTCTTTGCCGCGTGGCGTTATGTACCGTTCCTTCTTATATCGGTTGTTTTCGGCGCGATGTCGGGTTATTTAAACGGAATCTTTTCCGCCCTTAAACAGGTTAAAATTCTGGCAAGTTCCACCTGTATCGGTGCCGCCATAAATCTCGCACTTAATTTCCTGCTTGTCTTTTATATCGGACCTGTCGGTGCGGCAATTGCTACCGCCGTTTCATATGTGGTGGTATGGGTCGTGCGCATCGTAAAAGTCCGTCAGTATATGAAACTGAAACTTAATCTTAAACGCGACTGTTTGGCATATTTTATCCTTGTTATTCAGGCATTACTTGTTTTATTCTTTGAAAAGGACAGTTTACTGTTGTACGGCGCATTATCACTTCTGTTTATCGCGGCGGCGCTGCTTTACCTTAAAGAAATAATTTCACTTCTTAAAATGATAATATCGAAATTCTTAAAAAGAGCATAAAAAAACTACCGAAGATAAATTTCTTCGGTAGTTTTTTTATCTTATTCAGCCTGCATAATTGCGATAAATTCCTCGCCCGAAATCTTTTCGCGTTCAAAAAGAACCTTTGCAACCTCGTGAAGTTTGGGCATTGCATTTTCAAGAAGTTCAAGCGCCTTTTTGTACTGTGTCATAACAACACTTTCGATTTCCTCGTCAATGACCGCGGCGGTCTTTTCCGAATAGTTTGGTGTCGACGAGAAATCGCGTCCGAGGAACACCTCATTATTATCGGTGCCGTAGGTCACAAGACCGAGTTTATCGCTCATACCGAACTTAGTAACCATCTTGCGGGCAAGGTCGGTAGCACGCTCGATATCGTTTGATGCGCCTGTGCAGACATCGTCCTGTGTAAGTTGCTCTGCCGCACGGCCACCGAGAAGCGAACAAATCTGTTCGGCAATCTGATTTTTAGAGGTGTGTCCCTTTTCCTCGGTAGGCAGGTACATTGTGTAGCCTGCCGCCATACCGCGGCGGATAATAGAAATCTGGTGAACGGGGTCCTGTGTCGGCAGGAAGTAGGAAACAACAGCGTGACCCGCCTCGTGATAGGCAGTAACCATTTTATCCTTATCCTTTACAACATGGGATTTCTTTTCGGTACCCATAACAACCTTAATGGTTGCCTCCTCAATTTCCTCC
>JAZREH010000129.1:0-2201 GCA_045660705.1 Acutalibacteraceae bacterium | reverse complement strand
TAATGCGTAAAATTAAAATTGCCCAGATTGGAACAAGCCTTTGCAGTCACGGTACTGATATTTGGAATTATATAAACAGTCAAAAAGATATTTTTGACGTTGTAGGATATGCCTTCCCTGAAAACGAACGCGAAAAATGCCCTCAAAGAATTTCTACTTTTGAACCCGAAAGAGAAATGAGTGTAGAGGAAATACTTAATAACCCCGAAATTGAAGCAGTAGCAATAGAAACCGAGGAAATGTATCTTACAAAATACGCACTTTTAGCGGCGCGCGCGGGAAAACATATACATATGGAAAAACCAGGCAGTCAGAATCTTCAGGAGTTTGAAGAACTGATTGAAACCGTAAAACAAAACGGAACTGTTTTTCATACAGGATATATGTACAGATATAACCCTGCCGTTGTTGAAACTTTAAAGCAGATTGAAAACGGTGAACTTGGTGAAATAATAAGCGTTGACACCGCGATGAGTTGCACGCATCCTATCGAAATGCGGCAGCACCTTAAAAACTTTAAGGGCGGTATGCTGTTCTTTTTAGGCTGTCACCTTATAGATTTAATCTATACAATCAAGGGTATACCCCAAAATGTAATACCTTTAAGCCGCGCATCAGGTCTTGATAATCTTGATGTCGAGGATTTCGGTATGGCTATACTTGAATATAAAAACGGCATATCCACTGCCGCCACCAATGATATAGAATACGGCGGTTTCCCCTGCCGACACTTACGGGTGGTAGGAAGCAAAAAAACAGTCGAAATAAAACCTTTGGAAATGTTTATCGGCGGAAATATGATGTCTTCAACAAAAACGGTATATTCAAGCGGTGATTGGTGTAACCGTGGAGAAACAACCGAATTTGAGTCTTTCGGCAGATACAGTGATATGTTAGACTCCTTTGCAGCCATGGTGAGGGGAGAAAAAACAAACCCCTACACATTAGAATATGAATTAAGTCTTTACAAATTAATACTGAAATGTTGTGGTGTTGAATAATGAAAGCAATTTTAGTAAACGACGACCAGACTTTACGTTGGGATAATGTGCCCGACCCAGTGCTCGGCGACGAAGACCTGCTTATAAAAATTGAGGCGGCGGCATTAAACCGCGCCGACCTAATGCAGCGAGAGGGTGACTATCCCCCGCCCGCGGGTTGCCCCGAATGGATGGGACTTGAGGTTGCGGGTACTGTCGTTCAGATGGGCGATGGCGCCAAGGCAAAATCCGACTACAAAATCGGCGACAAGGTGTGCGCACTTCTTGGCGGAGGCGGTTATGCCGAATATGTTAATGTAAAATACGATATGGCAATGCCGATACCGAAAAACTGCACCGTAATTGAGGCGGCGGCTATTCCCGAGGCTTTTGCCACCGCATATCTTAACTTGTTTATAGAGGGTGGTATCAAAAGCGGTGACACCCTGCTTATGAACGCGGGTGCATCGGGTCTTGCAAGCGTTATTATACCGATGGCAAAGGCGTTTGGTATACGCGTAATCACCACCGTTTTAACCGACGAAATCGCAAATAATATCAAACATTTAAACGCCGACAGGGTTGTTGTTACTACCAAAGAGGATATCGCCGCAGTTTTAAAGGAAGAACTTGACGCGGGTCACCCTGTTGATGTTGCAATCGACTGTCTTGGCGGCGAAGTTATGGGTAAATGCATACATTACCTAAAGCACGGCGCACGTTGGATAATGATTGCGGCACTTGCAGGTACAAAGACCGAAATCGACCTTAAAAACATATATGTACGAAATGTCCGTATAATCGGCAGTACACTTCGTTCGCGCACACCCGAAGTTAAGGCGCAGATACTTGCAAGTTTAGTTCGAGATGTATGGCCGAAAGTTGAGTCGGGAGAAGTTAAACCCACCATTTACAAGGTACTTCCCATTACCGAGGCCGAGGCGGCGCACGATATCCTGTACAAGGGTCAGAATGTCGGCAAGGTCGTACTTACCGTAGAATAAGAAAGAGGTTTTTATATGTTTGCAAAAGGATATTTAGATTATTTCAGTAAAAATCCGCAGTACAAAACCGCACCAAGTAACGATACCTTTATTCCCTGCCGAAATAACAGCAGAAAACTGACGGGTATCGTCGATGATACGGCAAAATTCATCGAAGATTTTCAGTTGCTTGATACCGCGTATTGGGATAAATTCGTCGCATTGTTTGCAACACATC
>JAZREH010000128.1:0-1193 GCA_045660705.1 Acutalibacteraceae bacterium | reverse complement strand
GGTTTTTATGGATACGAACAAAAACTGGCTAAAATTTATCATAAGCGGCAGTGCAAAGGATTATATAAATTTTTGTGACAGCCGCCGCAGACAAATGATTGGTGGTGACGCTTTTGCACATTACGACCGACGCGCTTGTAATAAAAGAGAAGAATTACGGCGAATCGAACCGACTGATAACACTTTTAACCCGTAAAGACGGTGTTGTACGCGCCTTTGCGGCGGGCGCACGCAATATTAAAAGCAAAAAAGGTGCCGCAACGGCCCTGCTTTCCTATTCCAACTTTACACTTCAAAAGAAAGGCGATACATATAATGTGACGGAGGCGGAGCCGATACGCATCTTTTTCGGTGCAGGCAGTGATATTGTTCATCTGTCGCTTTCACAGTATTTCTGCGAACTTTGTGATGTGCTGGCACCCGCCAATACCGATAGCGAAGAAATTTTAAGACTGGTGCTTAATTCCTTATATTTTCTTACCGAAAAGAAACGCAACCCCGCGCTTATAAAAGCGATTACCGAACTTCGGCTTGCGGCAATATCGGGCTATACACCGAATCTGATCGCCTGCGACGGATGCGGTATGTTTGAGGATGCAGTTATGTATCTTCGCCTTGACACAGGAACAATGTACTGCGAAAACTGTAAATCGGGCGACTACTGTTACCCGATTGATATAACAGTTCTTAAAGCAATGCGGCACATTGTATTTTCGCCGTTTGAAAATTTATATAATTTTGAAATTCCCGACGATGCCGCCAACCGTCTTTCGACACTTACCGAACGGTATTTAAGTATACAGACCGACCACCGATTCCAGACACTCGATTTTTACAACGGAGTTATAATATGAATTACGATATTTTACGACACGCCGCAACACTTGAACTTAACAGGGTATTGCAGATGTTATCTGACGAGGCATCTATGCCCGACGCAAAACAGGTGGCAATAAATTTAAAACCCGCCAATATTATCGGTGATGCCGCTGCATTATTGCACGATACAGAGGAGGCTTATCTGCTTATTGCAGGTCATCCATCGCCGTCTTTTGCTCACAGTCCCGACATTTCACCGATTCTTACCCGCGCCGATGTTGGTGCAACACTCTCAATTAAAGAGTTGCTTGATGTTGCATCTCTGCTCAAAACGGTCAGAAATGTAAAAACATGGCGCGATAACTGTGCAAAAA
>JAZREH010000127.1:0-4529 GCA_045660705.1 Acutalibacteraceae bacterium | reverse complement strand
AGAAACTTTGAGTATTATTCCGAAGACCCGTTTTTGTCGGCAGAAATGGCAATGGGTCAGATTAAGGGTATTCAGCAAAATCCCGACGGTACACCGACTGGCAGATACGCCGTAATCAAACATCTTGCTTGTAACAACTGTGAAGACGGTCGTATGGACGGCGATAGCGTGCTATCCGAGAGATGCGCAAGAGATTTGTATCTGAAAGCCTTTGAATATGCGATTAAAAAGTCAGAACCCCTTTCAGTAATGGGTGCTTATAATAAGGTTAACGGCGAATACGCCTGCTCAAACCCCGACCTGCTTGACGGTATCTGCCGTACCGAGTGGGGGTACAAGGGCTGGATTATGACCGATTGGGGCGCACATACCCCGTCTGAAAAATGTGTAAAGGCAGGTGCCGATACCGTAATGCCGGGCGATTATGTCACCTTTGAGCAGTTGTGTGAAAGCGGTGTTACACGCGCTACTGCACAGTATAGAGCAGTAAATCTTATAAACCATCTTGTCCGTACAAAGCATTATATTTAATTTAAATTTTCCCGACATTAAGGAGTTTTAATTATGGCTGAAACAACAAGTATAAAAACGGTTGTCTTAACTGCTTTGCATAAGGTTTTTGTTGACGATTGTCCTGCTGATAATGGGATAAAGGAATTTTCCGCACTTAAAAATGAGCCGTTTTCATTTCAGTTGGCATACCGTCTTGAATCGGAAAACCGACACAAAATACCGTTTTATTTAAGGGTTGAAACCGACCTGCCGATAAGTGCCTACACCGTTGGCAATGTACCCGTACTGCATGTTCAGAAATTACAGGACGATGCGGGACGCGGCCCCGGTCTTTATCCCGATTTGCTTATTCCTAAAAAGACCGACGCTCCCGTAGAAAGGGTACGTGATGCATGGTGTGCATGGGATTTTGAGTGCGGTGAGCGAAATCAACTTCTTGCATATGACGATTGTTGGCAGTCATTCTGGTTTACCGTAAACGAAACGGGTGGTGAAATCCCGTCGGGAAAACATACTGTAACTATTAAACTTATGAACCGCGGCAGTGCTGTTTTGAGTGAGGATACCGTTACAATTGATATATTGGACGCAAGCCTGCCTAAACAGGAACTGATTGTTACAAACTGGTTTCACTGTGACTGCCTTGCCGATACATATAATGTTGAGGTCTTTTCGGAAAGATTTTTTGAAATTTTCGAGGACTATGCCCGCAAGGCGGCAATTAACGGAATGAATATGATTTTAATGCCTGCTTTCACGCCTCCGCTTGATACACCTATTGGTAAAGAGCGTATGACGGTGCAGTTGGTAGGAATTGAACTTAATGACGGTAAATACTCCTTTGATTTTTCGCTTATGAAAAAGTATATAGATATTAGCCGTCGGGCGGGTATCGAGTATTTTGAGCACAACCACCTCTTTACCCAGTGGGGTGCTACTTCTGCACCGAAGATTATGGCAAAGGTGGACGGCGTTGAAAAGCGTATTTTCGGTTGGGATGTTGATGCTACCGACCAAAGGTATATTGATTTTCTCCGTCAGTATGTCACCGCCGCCGATAAATTCTTTACCGAGGAAAATCTGGTTGATAAAATTTTCTTCCATATTTCCGACGAACCGAGCGAGGAAAACTGTGAGGCATATGTAACCGCAAAGCAGACGCTCGGTGACCTGCTTGATAAGTATATGTGCGGTGATGCACTTTCAAATTATGTATTTTACGAAAAAGGATATGCAAAGATTCCGATTGTAGGTATCGGTGCAATCCATAACTTTATTGATAAATGCGATACTGCTTGGGTTTACTATACAGGCAGTACAGGTAAAAAGAAAATTACCAACCGTCTTGTTGTAAATGCTAATGAGAATAACCGTATTTTAGGTATCCTTATGTATTACTTTAATGTAAAGGGATTTTTGCATTGGGGTTATAACTATTACTATGATATGTTAAGTTACGGTGTTTACGACCCTAAAATCAAGACCGAGGGTTACTACGGCAGACCTGGGGCAAGTTATTTGGTTTACCCCGATAGCGACGGTACGGCGATTCAGTCGATGCGTCAAAAGGTTTTCTTTGACGGCATAAACGATTTCAGGGCGCTACAGTGTCTTGAAAAACTTATTGGCAGGGATGCCAACAAGGCACTTGTTAATAAGCATTTTGGTGAGATTGATTTCTTCTTCTTGCCTGAAAATCTTGAACAGATGCTTGAATTCAGAAAGGATGTCAACCGACATATAGCAGATGCGGTAAGCCGCTGACTTGTTTTTGCTTTCTGTAAATTTTGTTTGAATGAGGTGTTTTTGTGAAAAAAATATTGTCCTTTTCTTTGGGAATCGTAATAGCATTTTCACATTTATTCGGTATTTTTGCGCTGTCGGTCGCATCAGGTACTGAATCTGACCTTGTGCTTAAAATAAATCCGCGATTCTATACGGTAATGAATTCGATAACCGCCACTACATTCGGAATAAGTCCGAATGCAAAGGGTACAGAATATTATGTTGACCCGAAACAGTCCAACAGCGAAACGGTTTTCGGCAATTCAACCGCGAATAAGAATACCAGTTCTTATTCACTAAGGAATATAACGGTTAGCGATAACGAAAACTTTACTGCGGCTAAGAAATTTACCATAACAAATGCGCAGGCGTTTAATGACGCGACCTTCAACAGCGTTAATATTTATCAGGGTAAACCTACCGCGTTACAGGAATGGACTAAAACGCCCTATGCCGATATGCGGTTCTGGATTAAAACGAGTTGCGAGTTCACGGTTACATTAAGTCTTATGAGTAATGCGGGCACCTCGGTTTATCCGCATATTACCCGTAAACTTACCATTCCTGCAAGTGATGATTGGCAGGAAATCAGAATCCAGCGCGACGATTTTTCGGGCAGCAGTTTGTTTGATTCACAGGTTGCCGCTGATTTGGGAACGCTTTATTTCAGATTTATGGCTACAAACGATTTGTTGCCTGTGGGCGAAACAGTTTATATTAGTCAACCGCGATTTAATAACGGTACGCTTGATGTTTCGACGCTGAAAAATAAATACATTGATTATAGTCATTATTATAATAACTTCCAGACATATTCTGTTTTGGATGTGACCAACGAAAGTTATTACAGCGGTACATATAATTATAATAAAGAGTTTCGCGTGTCAACCCCGTCCATAACCGATATTTCAGAGTATATCACCGACGGTGATGTTAGGTTTTGGGTCAGTGTTCCAAAGGATATGAAAATCCGTTTTGGTTTCAGTTCGTATATTTCGGGCGACGGCGGCGGATACGGTAGGGTATTCTGTACTAAAGAATTAAAGGTTTCGGACAATGACCCTGAAGGATTTCAGGAGGTTGTGATTCCTTTAAGCGACTTTACCGAAAACCGCGAATCAAAATTCAGTTGGCAACATATAAACTTCTTTGCTATTAAAGGTATAAATAATTGTAATACCGAAACATTTATTGGATTAGATGAGGTATTAAAGGTCAGCCCGATTGAGATCTGGTCGGGTAAGTCACCTGCGGCGAAACCCGCATATACCTATGTTCCTAAATACTACAGTACAAATAATAAGGCTACTGTTATTGACCTTAATTTAACGATGGATAAACGCACACAGATAAATGCATTTTCTTTAAAAAATATTCCCGATGAATATCAGCGTTTTTCCAATGATTATCAAAACAACACATCGCTTTTAGATGTTTGCAGTGTAACCGCCGTGATTGCGGGCGCCGAGGCTGTCGAAAACTCTAAAGGCGCATATGAGCAGTATGCCGTTACAAAAGTTCATACCGATATGAATGTTCTTTTCCCCGTAACCGAGCAGTTAGTCGCCGCGGCAACCGATAATTCGCTTGCGGTATTTGTGGCTGGGGATAACGGCTTTAGTAAAAAAACATACGATATTACCGATGAATATCTGATTGTAAATACAAACGAACTTGGTGATTTCCTTTTTATTTGTGAAAACACAGCGATTTTCACCGCAAGTGTATCAAGTCCGAAACCTGTATATGATAATACCATTATCAAAAGCGGAACATCCATTGTTCGAAAGGGCAGTGGATACAGACAGTTTATTACGTACGGTTCCAATAAGGCGTCGGAAATATTTAAAACCGTTAAGGGCTGGCTGGACGCAAAAAGCGGACAGATGAGTTTCTGGATTAAGATTCCGTGGGAGGAGGGAACTCCTACAGTAACGCGGAATATCGACCTTTCGTTTACGGGCAAAATAAACGGTGCCGTAAGTTATCCCCATCAGCACGCCAAATTCACTGTTTCAGCCGATGGTCTGTGGCACGAAATACGTGTGGATTCAAAGAATTTCATTATTGACACAAAGGGCAAAGACGATTTTACAACCATCACAGATATTTCCTCGTTTTATGTCCGCATAAATAACGGAAATGCCGATAACGAAACCTATTGGTTCGGTTCGGATGTAAAGTTCTTTGAAAGCCCGATAGCCACCGCAATTCCCGAAGGCGAGGGAAAC
>JAZREH010000126.1:0-2791 GCA_045660705.1 Acutalibacteraceae bacterium | reverse complement strand
GTGCACTCGGCAAAGGGTCTTGAATTTGACAATGTTTTCCTTGTCGGTCTTGAAGAGGGTATTTTCCCAGGCAATCAATCGATTTACTCGGGTAACGAGGAAATTGAGGAAGAACGGCGACTTGCTTATGTTGCCATAACCCGCGCAAAGAAACGCCTTACCATAAGTAATGCATCGGTAAGAATGATGTTTGGAAGTACAGGTAGAAATCTGCCGTCAAGGTTTTTAAGGGAGATACCCGAAGAACTTTGTGAAGTGTCCGCCGATATATCGGGCGACGGTTTTGGGTATACCTCCTACAGCCGCGAAAGACAGTACGGCGGATATTCAAACTACGGTACACAGGGCGGTTATCAGTCGCGCAGTACCTACGGCGGTCAGGGTGGATACAGCAGCGGATACAGTACTAAACTTGATGTAGGAAAATCCTATGCCTCACCGAGTACGCAGACACCGTATACACCTAAAAAAGACTCTGCACCTCTTGCGGGTACGGTAAAGACGGGTAACGGCGCAGGGTATGCTGTGGGTCAGACGGTTGAACATCCCACCTTTGGTGAGGGCAATATTGTCAAGATTACACCGATGGGTAATGACCGACTTCTTGAGATTGTGTTTAAAAGTATGGGTACCAAAAAAATTATGGCAAACTATGCAAAATTAAAAATTCTGTAACACTTTGTTGGTTGAAATATTGTATTTTTGTGATACAATAAATAATGGTATTTTGGAGGTGTGATATATGCTGGCACCGAGTTCGGTTATAAAATCTACTGCAAAAACTGCTTTGAGCGGCAGATTTTACAGGTGTATTATTGCAAGCACCGTTTTTGTGTTTGCGGTACTTTTAGGTCTGTATTCGGCACAACTTATCGGCTTTGTTTCGCCGATTTCGTATACTGCCGATGCGGTTTTTATTGTCTTTTCAGTTTTTCTTTTCGCACCGCTTTTTTTAGGTCTTATTCGTTTTTTCAGACGCCTTGTGTGGGAGGAAAACGACCACCCTGTATCGGTTTTTTATTATTTTTCGTCTGCCGATCTTTATGCCCGTGCTATGCTACTGGTGTTCTTTTTGGGAATCCGTCTTGGGTTTACTGCACTTGTGCTTTTTTTGCCAAGTCTGGTCGTTGATATTTTTTCGGGTTCGGGCATTTATGATATGCTGTCGTTACCGATGCCGCTTTGGATATCGAGCCTTCGTGTGATATCGGTATGCTTAAAGGCGGTAGCGGGTGTCATAATGTTCTTTGTGGCTATGAAATGGTATATGGCACCGTTTTTGTATGTTGCCGACGAAAATATGGACGCACTTGAGGCGATACATATGGCATCGACAATATCACGGGGAACAATGCTTGATTTCTTTCTGCTGATAATAAGTTGCATACACCTGATTCTGATATCATTCCTTATGCTGCCGATTGTGTTTACTTTGGGATATTTTATCGCGATTTATGTTGTTCATTGCCGCTATGCGGTGGCACACTATAATAAGGTCGTTGATTTTGTGAATCAGGGAACACAACCCGACTCATTTGAAACCGAGGTATAAAACGATGAAAGATTTTGCGTTTAAACTTGTGTATGTTGTGGCATTTGCGGTTGCTATTTTCAATCTTGTTATTATGGTTAAAAACGGTGCGTTTTTCAAGATTGAGGAACTGCCGAAGGGTGAACTTATGTACTCGGTTGACTGTCCCGACGGGCAGAAAACCCTTAATGTGTATCTTGTGAAAAATAACCTTGGTGCGGCGGTGCGCGGTGAAATTTCCGACGGCGACGCTAAACCGTATAATATTTTCTGGCAGACCGACACCGACGATGTCGATTCGTTCTGGGTTGACAGCGATGTGGTTGTTATCAACGATGTTGCACTCAATGTTAAGGAATCATTCTATGATTCGCGTAGGGGCACCTCAATCTTCCAAGAGGGTTCGGTTGACGGTAAGGCGGCAGAAAATTACAAGAATCGTATGTTGTTTCAATAACAAAGAAAGCAGCCCGTGTTGGCACGTGGCTGCTTTTTTAAGTAAAACGACAGAATTATTACCCTACCGCTTTAAACCGTCAGATTTTGATGTGTAAGGATATTTTATAAAACAGGATAAAACTTGTCAAGAAAAAATTAACTTTGTGCAGGCTACATATGTAAATTTCTGTTGTTTGCACAAATATCGGGGCTTGTATTTATGAAGAAAAACGATGTTGTAACCCTTGAAATAACCGATATGTCAAGTGAGGGCAGCGGTGTTGCCCACCTTGACGGTCTTGCGATTTTCGTACCTATGACCGCGTTGGGCGATGTTTTAAGGGCAAAAATTGTAAAGGTAAAAAAGAATATCGCGTATGGAATTGTCGAGGAAATTATTACCCCATCGCCCGACAGACAGGAAAATGAATGTCCTGTTTTCAGGCAGTGCGGCGGTTGTGTCTATCGGCATATTACATATCAGAGTGAGTGCCGTATAAAAGAAAAAAAGGTATACGATGCAATAAAGCGTATAGGCGGTGTTGATATGACCCCGCAACCGATTATACCTGCCGTTTGTGACGGGCGATACCGTAATAAGGCACAGTTTCCTGTTTGTAAAGACGGTCGGGTCGGATTTTTCGCGGCGCGCTCACACCGCGCGGTGCCTTGTGAGGACTGTCTTTTGCAACCCGAAGAATTTACCGTCGCCGCCGCGATTTTCAGCGATTGGATAAAGGAAAACAAAATACCCGTTTATGACGAGGAAAACCACAGGGGTGTTGTACGGCATTTCTATCTGCGAAAGGCTGCCGCGACGGG
>JAZREH010000125.1:0-1347 GCA_045660705.1 Acutalibacteraceae bacterium | reverse complement strand
CACAAAGGTGAAATCAAGGGTATAGTACACGATACCTCGTCAACCGGTTCAACACTGTTTGTAGAGCCGATGAGCGTTGTTGAAACCAATAACGAAATCCGCGTTTTAAAGGTCAAAGAGCAGGAGGAAATCGCGCGTATTCTTGCTGAACTTTCGGCAGAAACTGCTTCCTTTGCACATAATATACGCTATTCGTATGATGCGCTTGTTAACCTGTGTGTTATCTTCGCCAAGGCGTCCCTTGCTTTCAAAATGAAGGCCATCGTGCCAAAACTTAATGACAGGGGATATATCTATTTTAAAAATGCCCGTCATCCGCTGATTCACTATAAATCGGTTGTACCGATTACTGTAACACTTGGCAAGGATTATGATTTGCTGATTATAACAGGTCCAAATACAGGCGGTAAGACCGTAACGCTTAAAACCGTCGGCCTATTGTCGCTTATGGCGATGTGCGGTCTTATGATTCCTGCTGACGACGGGAGTGAAGCGGCAGTATTCAGCCGAATTTTTGCCGATATCGGCGACGAGCAAAGCATCGAACAGTCGCTTTCAACCTTTTCGTCGCATATGGTGAATATAATTTCTATACTTGAGCAAAGCGACGATAATTCTTTGGTGTTGTTTGATGAACTTTGTGCGGGCACCGACCCTGTAGAGGGGGCAGCCCTTGCAAAGGCGATACTCATAAGGCTTAATAATCTGTGTGTAAAGACCGTTGCCACAACCCACTATCCCGAACTAAAAGCCTATGCGCTTGATACTGACAGGGTTGAAAATGCAAGTTGCGAATTTGACGTTACAACACTCAAACCGACATACCGCCTGATAATCGGTCAACCCGGACGTTCGAACGCCTTTGCAATATCGGGAAGACTCGGTCTTGCAGAGGATATAATCGACCTTGCACGAAATCAGGTTTCTGAGGATGATTTGCGTTTTGAACGGGTGGTAGCAAGCCTTGAAGAAGCACGCCGAAATGCCGAATCAGAACACCAAAAGGCGGTACAACTTAAAAGCCAACTTGAGGATGCAAAGAAGCGGTTTGATAATCGCGAACACGAATTCAGAATTAAGCAGGATAAACTGATGGAACAGACCCGCGAAAAGGCAAACCGCATTATTGAGGATGCGCGTAACAGGTCATCCGTTCTGCTTAATGAACTTGAGGAAATTAAGAAAAAACTTAATGCCGAAAATGCATCGAAACTGCTTGATGAGGCACGTGCAGGATACAAAAAGACACTTCGCGAACTTGAGGAAAACGCCGACCCCGTTACAAAACGGGCCGATAACGGCGAAAAACTGAAAAAGGCGCCTAAAAACGGCGACATTGTCGTTATC
>JAZREH010000124.1:0-3496 GCA_045660705.1 Acutalibacteraceae bacterium | reverse complement strand
CCTGTTTTCGCATCCCTGGTGGCGCGTTCGGGTGGTGGAGTGACCTCGGCATCCATGGGTGCACTTTTGCTTTTTGCGGCTGAAACGGTCGTTTCGGTAGCATCCTTTGCGGTTTTGCCGATGATGGGCGGATACCTTGGGATGAGCCTGTGTGCATCGGTATCGCCGCTTCAAAACACCAATGCATTTCCCGATACCGTTAAAAAGATATCAATGTGGATACTGTCGCTTGTGCTGACCCTTTTTACGGGGGTTTTGGGAATACAGACCGCCGTCAACGCCGCAGCGGATTCGCTTACCCTTAAAACGGCGCGTTTTATAATCGGCAGTTCGGTGCCCGTTGCGGGTCCCGCATTGTCCGAGGCGGCATCTGCCGTCACCGCATCGGTATCCCTGTTAAGGTCATCGGTCGGGATATACGGAATCTTTGCGCTTGGTGCGATTATCCTGCCTGTGGCGTTTGAACTTGTACTTTGGCGGATAGTCTGTGCCGTCTGCCTTATGGCAAGCGATTTACTCTCGGTTCAAAAAATTTCGGGACTTTTAAAGGTTGTTGATGCTATGCTTTCGGTACTTTTGGGGGTTGCTTTGTTCGTGGCGGCAATTTTCATAATTTCCCTTACCGTAGTTATCGGGGCGGTGAAGACAGGATGAAAGGCTTTACATCTTTTGCGGCGGCGTTTTGCACCGTTTGTGCCGTATTTGGCGGTGTGCAACTTCTGATACCGAAAGGCACATTTACAAAGACCGTAAAGTATGTTTTGGGGCTTGTGTTTCTGGCGTCACTTCTTGCGGCAACGCTTTCGCTAAAGCGATTTTCACCGCAGTTTAATCTGTATACCGATAGTAAAATTGACACCGATGCTATGTCAAAGGCGGCAATTGTAAGCGTTTTTGAACAGGCGCTCTCAGCCAGTGATATAAACTTTTCAAAAATAGAGGTTTGTACGGATAAAAACGGTTCTGACAGCATATTTATTACTGAGGTGACAGTTTATTCGTCGGAAAGTGAAACAAGGATAAAAGAGGTTATCGGCAGCGGGGATTCATATATAGTGGAGGTTAAAAATGAATGATTTTTTAAAAAAGAGTACTGCTGTTATAAAAAAGCCGAAAACCCTTGTAATTATAGGACTTGTTGGGATAATACTGATAGCCGTATCATCTTTTATACCTGTCGGTAGCGGGAAAACGGCAACCGACACTAAATGTCAGACGGTCGATGCAGAGCAGTACCGCTTAAAACTTGAAAAGGATGTAAAGCGGATTGTAAAGGGTATTACAGGCGATTCAAACTGTACGGTAGTAATAACACTTGAAAGCGGGGTAAGATACACATATGCCGATACAAGCCAACAGGACAAATCAAGCGCTTCGGGGCAAAATCTCGAAGAAAGCAGTAGCAGCAGCGAGAAGTCCTACATAACGGTTAAAACAGCCGACGGCGGGGAAAAGCCGCTGCTTGTGACCGAGGTTATGCCACAGGTCAGGGGCGTTGCGGTGGTCTGTAACGGCGGTGACAATAAAGAAACTGTAGAAAAGATAAAGGGTTCGGTTACTGCCGCCCTTGATATCACATCAAAAAGAGTATATGTTGCGGGAGGAAAAACATATGAAAAAAGGTAAAGTTATTGGGAAAGGGCATATAGCAGTCGGTCTTATGGTGGTGGCGCTTGGCGCGGCGGTGTGGTTGAATATGCGCTTTTCGTCGCAAAAATATTTTGGCGAGGCAAAGTATGTTGACAATTCATCACAGTCGGCGGTAGAAACCGCGGCGAAGACCGAGGTACAGAAAAGCGACTATTTTGAAACGGCTAAAAAAGAGCGTGAAGACACTTTGACCAAGGCACAGGAAATCGTTAAAGAAACCGTCGGTAAAGCCGATTTGACCGAGGAACAGTTAAATCAGGCGATGTCCTCTGTAAACGGTCTTACTGCACGGTTAGAGCGCGAAAACAACATTGAAACCCTGCTGAAAGGCAAGGGATTTGAAAAAGCGGTTGCCGTAATCGGTGATAACGGGATAAATATTGTGGTTAAATCTGACGGTCTGACAACCGCCCAAACTCTGCAAATTCAGGACATTGTGACCGCCGAAACCGATATTGCAATAGGAAATATTAAAATTGTTGCAGTAAAATAGTTGTCTTTTTTCAAAAATGTGTTATAATATAAGAAAACAAGACCAAATGACTTAACGATTATAATACATTGGAGGAATATTTTATGCAGGAAAAAAGAACTGAACTTTCGGTCAGCGCCGAGGTAATTGAGAAAATGACCGAACTTGCCGCCGCTGAAATCGCTGGGGTAAAGAGTGTGGCTAAAAAATCTATCGACATCCGCGATACGGTTAAGAACAAGGGCCCGCTTAAAGGTGTTAAGGTTGAAAGCATAAACGGTGCACTTGAAATAAGCATTTACATCTGTGTTGCCAAGGATGCACACGTTTGTGAAACTGCCGAGGCGGTACAAAGCAGTGTCAAGGAAAAGATTCAGTCGATGACAGGTACCGCAGTAACCAAGGTAAATGTTATTGTTGCCGATGTCGAGGGAATCGACGATACTCAGGAAAACTAATGCTGTTTTGACACACCAGAATTTGGTGTGTCTTTTTTTGTGCTTTCATTTAAATGCTTGACTAAACCACGATATATAGTGTATAATGTATGGGTATAATTGGCTTATAATGTATTTTTAGTAAAAAGGGAAGTGAAATTCCTAATGGCGAAAACCAAACAGGAATACGGTAACGAAAGTATAAAGAAGTTAGAGGGTCCTGACAGGGTGCGAAAGCGCCCAGGTGTTATTTTCGGTTCTGACGGACTTGACGGTTGCGAACACTCTGTCTTTGAAATTATTTCCAACTCTATCGACGAGGCACGCGAGGGTCACGGCAAAAAAATTGTTGTGACACAGTATTCTGACGGCTCGGTTGAGGTACAGGACTTCGGTCGCGGTGCACCCGTTGATTTCAATAATAATGAGCAGTGTTATAACTGGGAACTGCTTTACTGTGAACTTTATGCAGGCGGTAAGTATAACACTAATGAGGGCGCGAACTACGAATACTCGGTAGGTCTTAACGGTCTTGGTCTTTGTTCTACACAGTATTCGTCGGAATATATGGATGTCGAAATAAAGCGCGACGGTTTTAAATATAATCTGCATTTTGAAAAGGGTTATAATGTCGGCGGTCTTAAAAAGGAACCGTATTCGGGTAAGGATACGGGAACAAAAACCCGCTGGAAACCTGATATTGAGGTATTTACCGATGTAAATATCCCAAGGGAGTATTTTATTGACACCCTTAAAAGACAGGCTATTGTAAACGACGGACTGCTTTTTGTCTACCGCGAGCAGAAAGGCGCTAAATTTGAGCAGACCGAAATCGTCTATGAAAACGGAAGAATGGATACAAAAACTTACTATCGTGATACCTTTGTAACGGACTTTGAGTTATTTCATGAGAATGGGCAAGGAGAAAAGCTTCTGT
>JAZREH010000123.1:0-4259 GCA_045660705.1 Acutalibacteraceae bacterium | reverse complement strand
ACCAAACTCGACGGCGACACCCGTGGCGGTGCTGCACTTTCTGTAAGGGCAGTTACGGGCAAGCCGATTATGTTTACGGGTGTTGGCGAAAAACTCGACGAACTTGACGAGTTTCATCCCGACCGTATGGCCACACGAATCCTTGGAATGGGCGATGTTCTTTCTCTGATTGAAAAGGTTGAAAGTGAAATCGACGAAAAACAGGCCGAAGAAACCGCACGGCGCTTGCAGGAAAACAAGTTTGATATGAACGACCTGCTTGACCAGTTTGCTCAAATCAAAAAAATGGGTAGTATCAAAAGCCTGCTTTCAATGATACCGGGTATGGAAAAGCAAATCCGTGATGTTGACATCGACGACCGTCAAATGCTTCGGGTTGAGGCTATAATCAAATCAATGACTAAAAAAGAGCGTTCACATCCCGATGTTTTAAACGCGTCACGCAGACGCCGAATCGCTGCAGGTGCGGGCGTTACGGTCGAGGATGTAAATCGCCTTATGAAGCAGTATGAACAGATGAAAAAGATGTTCAAGCAGATGAACTCAAAGGGTTCTAAACGCAAAATGATGCGCGGTATGCCACCGAGTGGTTTTGGTTTTTAAGTTCGTGAAAAAACGACTTTAAATAAATATCAGTTTATGGAGGTGTTTTCAGATGGCAGTTAAAATGAGACTTCGCCGCATGGGTGCTAAAAAGGCTCCTTTCTATCGTGTAGTTGTTGCCGATTCAAGGTATCCCCGTGACGGTCGTTTTATCGAGGAAATCGGTTACTATGACCCTACCAAGGACCCCGCAATCGTTAAAATCGATGAAGAAAAGGCTAAAAAGTGGATTGCTAACGGCGCTCAACCTACCGACACCGTTAAGGCTCTGCTCAAAAAGAACGGCGTTCTTTAATCCCCTCTTTTAATTTGAAAGGAGAAACCGCAATGAAGGAACTTCTTGTAAACATTGCTTCGGGACTTGTTGAAAATCCCGACTCTGTTGAAGTTACTGTTGATGAGCCTAACGAAGACGGCGTTATCGTTTTCCATCTTCACGTTGCTGAAAGCGATATGGGTCGTGTTATTGGCAAACAGGGTCGCATTGCAAAGGCTATACGCACAGTAATGCGCGCTGCTGCTAACCGCAACAATCAGCAGGTCGCTGTTGAGATTGACTAACGGCATTTACTTAAAGGGTCGCCAAACGGCGACCCTTTAGAGTACTTTATACTAATGCGAGGTATTTATGAAAAAAGAGTATCTTGAAACAGGAAAAATCGTCGGCACCCACGGTGTTAAAGGTATGGTGCGCATACAACCTTGGGCAGATAGTGGCGAATTTCTTAAAGGTTTTAAAAAATTTTATCTTGAAAACGGTACCGCCTCACTCGAAGTTGTGCGTTTAAGTCCCCACGGAAATGTTGTAATCGCACAGTTTAAAAACGTTGACAGCATTGAAGATGCTGAAACATTGCGAGGCAAGGTTATATATATAAAACGAAGTGATGCAAAACTGCCCGACGGTAGATATTTTGTTGAAGAACTTATTGGTTGTACAGTGTTTGATGCCGACAGCGGTGTAACGCTTGGAACGCTTACCGATATCTCAGCAACGGGTGCTAACGATGTATGGCATATAAAACGTGCGGGTAAGGAGTATCTTGTTCCCGCAATTGACGATGTTATTGTTTCGGTTGATATCGATGCCGAAACAATCGTTATACGACCTTTAAAGGGGATTTTTGACGATGAGAATTGATATAATGACTCTGTTCCCTGCTATGTGTGAAACGGTGCTCGGCGAAAGCATTATAGGTCGTGCGCAAAAGGCGGGCAAGGTTGAACTTCATTGCACCGATATCCTCGATTTTGCTGGCAACAAGCACAAGAAGGTTGACGATATGCCATATGGCGGCGGAATGGGAATGGTGCTTGCGGCACAACCGATATATGCTTGTTATAAGAGTCTTTATAACGAAGGCGAACCGAAACCGCATCTTATATATATGTCACCTAAGGGTAAAACTCTTACCCAATCTCGCGTAGTCGAACTTTCAAAACTTGACCGCATTGTGATTCTTTGCGGTCATTATGAGGGTGTTGATGAGCGAGTTATCGAAGAAATTGTTGATGAGGAAATTTCAATTGGAGATTATGTTGTGACGGGCGGCGAACTTCCGGCACTTGTGCTTGCCGACTCGGTATGTAGAATGTTGCCTGATGTTCTTTCGGATAGCGCCTGTTTTGAGGAAGAAAGCCATTTTTCGGGTCTTCTTGAATATCCTCAGTATACCCGCCCCGCAGTTTGGAACGACCGCGAAGTACCGCAGGTATTACTTTCGGGCAACCACGCTGAAATTGATAGGTGGCGACGTTTTAAGTCGCTTAAAATCACGCGCGAGCGAAGACCCGAAATGTTTGAACGTGTCGAAATGAACGACAAGGAACGAAAAAAATTCGATGAGTTTTTAGCAAAAGAACAACCCTGATTTGCCTATTTCTGTTTGAAAATAAAAACCAACACAATATACTGTGTCAAAATCACTAAATACAACATCTATTTTCAACAAAACATTATTAAAATATTAGAACTTATAAACAAAAACTTGACCTTTCAATAAAATGTGGTATAATACAATTGTCGAGAAAAATTGACGAATTTATAGGAGATTTTATTATGTGTGTTAAAGATGTTGTAATCAAGAATCAGGTCGGTCTTCATGCACGTCCCGCAACCTTTTTTATCCAAAAGGCGAACGAGTTTAAATCTTCGATATGGGTCGAAAAGGACGAGCGTAAGGTTAACGCCAAAAGCCTTTTAGGTGTTCTTTCACTCGGCATCGTTGGTGATTCGACCATCAAAATCATTGTTGACGGCAGTGACGAAAAGGAAGCACTTGACAGTCTTGTTGCTCTTGTTGAGTCGGGTTTTGTTGACTAATTATTGCTTAAATTGGGGTAGTTTCCCTACCCCTACATATATCCGGGTGTGGCGCAGCTGGTAGCGCGCTTGACTGGGGGTCAAGAGGCCGCAGGTTCAAGTCCTGTCACTCGGACCAATTGAGTGCCTTGACACGCAAACGCGTAGTTGAGGCACTCGATTTTTTTAATTTTATGTATCTCGCGACTTTATACTCATTTTTTTTGGTGGTGATTTTGTGACGGAAAATGAATTGAAAATTATATTTGAAGATGATGACATTATTGTTTGCATAAAACCATCAGGCGTTTTATCGCAGTCTGACAGTCTAAACAACCCGAATATGATTTCATTACTATCGGCGCACACCGGTCGTTATGTATTCCCCATACACCGTCTTGATCGCGAAGTTTCGGGCGTTATGGTTTATGCCAAAAATAAAAAATCTGCCGCAAAACTTTCTACCGCCGTTGCTAATAAAGAACTGATTAAAGAATATCTGGCTCTTGTTTGTGGCATTCCGTCACCTAAAAGTGGTGAAATGCGTGATTTGCTATTTAAGGATAGTACGCGTAATAAGTCGTTCGTTGTTAAAAGACCGCGAAAAGGGGTCAAAGAGGCGGTTTTAGAGTACCGACTTATCGATACAAAAAATATAGGCAATATCCCCTGTTCTATTATTTGGATAAGACTTCATACAGGGCGCACGCATCAGATACGGGTGCAGTTTTCATCGCGAAAACTACCGCTTGCGGGCGATAGAAAGTACGGCGGTGACACTTCTTTTTCAAACATCGGTCTATGGTCTTACCGACTGTGCTTTAACCATCCGACGACAAATAAACCGCTTTGTTTTACTCAAAAACCCGATAATTCTATTTTTGATGAAATTGATATTATATGAAAAACTGCGATGCTTTTGCACCGCAGTTTTTTCTTTATTCAACAGTAACACTCTTTGCAAGGTTTTTCGGTTTATCAATATCGCATCCACGAACTTTAGCGGAATAATACGCAAAAAGTTGTAACGGTATTATCTGAAGAGACACCGCAAATTCCTGCGCACTATCGGGTACAGTAATAACATAGTCTGCTGAAATTTTATCTTTATTTGCATCAGAAGTCACAACAACGGTTTGGGCACCTCTTGCCTTGACTTCGCTGATATTACTTAAAGTTTTTAAAATAATTTCCGATTGTCCTGCTATGGCGATAACAGGCGTACCCTCTTCAATCAGAGATATTGTACCGTGTTTTAATTCGCCCGCGGCATACGCTTCACTGTGAACATAACTGATTTCTTTCATTTTAAGCGATGCCTCAATCGCTGTCGCAAAATCAAGTTGACGTCCGA
>JAZREH010000122.1:0-17418 GCA_045660705.1 Acutalibacteraceae bacterium | reverse complement strand
AACGCACACCAAGACCGGGGCCGGGGAACGGCTGACGGTATACCATCGCGTGGGGCAGTCCGAGTGCCTCACCGACAACGCGTACCTCATCCTTAAAGAGCAGTTTTATAGGCTCTACCAACTCAAACTTAAGGTCCTCGGGCAGACCGCCGACATTGTGATGGGATTTAACCGCCTGTTTGCCCTCTGCCTGCTTGATACTTTCAAGTATATCGGGATATATAGTTCCCTGTGCAAGGAAATCAATATCGTTGAGTTTTCTTGCCTCGTCAGCGAAAACATTTATAAATTCAGCACCGATTATCTTGCGTTTCTTTTCGGGCTCACTTACCCCTGCAAGCAGGTCAAGGAAACGGTCGGTAGCATCAACATAGATAAGGTTTGCGTCAAGTCCGTCCTTGAAAAGTTTAATAACATTTTCCGATTCGTCCTTACGCATAAGACCGTGATTTACGTGAACGCAAACAAGTTGTTTGCCGATTGCCTTTATAAGAAGTGCCGCCACAACAGAGGAATCAACGCCGCCCGACAAAGCAAGCAACACCTTTTTGTCGCCTACCTGCTTGCGAACCTCGGCAACCTGCTCTTCAATAAACGCGATTGCAAGTTCTTTTGTGGTTATACGTTCCATATTTTCAGGACGTCTGTTATTTTCCATTTAAATTCCTCCGTTTTTATCATTTTTTCTATTATAACAAACTATAATTTATCCGTCAATCACATATAAAAATTTTTTCAAGGTTTTCTAAATTTATTTTTACTTAAAGTGTGTTTTTTATGCGATATTTAGCAGTTTTTAACCGTCCGACACCCAATATTAAATACCTGTGAAAGAGATCACCCGTTATTTTATTCGGGAGCCTTTCCGCAATTTGTAATCCGTATTATTTTTTTGATTTCCTGCCTTTTTAGTTCAGGCAGAAAAAGTTTTGTTCGCGCCGCTTTAAGCACGATACCCTCAAGCCCCAAAAGCCTGCCCAGCGGGGTAGCATAGCACTCGGTATAAATCACACGGGGATACGGCATAATACGGTTTACACGGATAATAACGCCGCTTTGAACCTCAACAGCGTTTTTATCTGCCGTCATCCGCCACGCCCTATGATAAAGCGGCAGGTATATAAAAATCCCCACCGCACCTATCAAAACTATGACTGTCGGCACGGTCCACATATACCGCACCCTATTTATCCATATAAGAAAAATCGACGACAAAACTATAGTTACTGCCGTTGTTCGCAACTGCCACAGCCGTAAAGTCTTTTTAGAAAGAGTAAAGGTCATATTATCACCCGTTATAATGGTTGTCAAGCCAAATCAAATTTTTACTATTTGATTTGGCAAAAGCCGATTACATCGGCTTGTCATTATTATTCTCTTTTAACGGCGTCCCAATATTCCTTAAATTTCTGTTCGTTTTTATTTTCTCCGTACTCGTAGTATTTTTTGTTTTTAAGATTGTCGGGCAGATACTGCTGTTTTACATAGTGGCGCGGATAACTGTGGGGATAAAGATAGTGCTGACCCTTTACCTCAGCATCCTCGCCGTCGAAGTGTTTATTTTGCAGATGACGCGGAATATCGCCCGTTATTCCCCGTTCAATGTCGGTCATTGCGGCATTTATGGCATCGTGCGCCGAGTTGGATTTAGGACTTGTCGCAACAAGAATTACGGCATTGGCAAGGGGCAGGCGCGCCTCGGGCATACCGACCATAAGCGCCGTATCAACCGCCGCCTTTACAATGGGGATAATTTGCGGATATGCAAGTCCGACATCCTCGTTTGCGCAGACAAGAAGCCGTCTGCAGGCACTTGGCAGGTCACCCGCCGCAAGCAGTCGTCCAAGATAGTAAACCGCCGCATCGGGGTCGGAACCGCGCATCGACTTCTGATATGCCGAAATTATGTCGTAATGCTCGTCCCCCTCGCGGTCGTAACGCACCGCGTTGCCCTCAAGAATCTGTTCTGCCGTATTATCGTCAATAACAGCGGTGTCGCCGCCGTCCGACATCGCCGTCACGGCACATAGTTCAAGCATATTAAGCGAACGCCGCACATCGCCTGCCGCCGCGCGGGCAATTTTAAGCGCAACTTCGTCGTCAATCTGTATTTTGCAGTTTTTTTCCTCGCCTAAAATCCCCGCCGCACGCTTTACCACCGTCTGAATATCCTCTGTCGAAAGGGTTTTAAACTCAAAAACGGTAGAACGGCTTAAAATGGCGTTATAGACATAAAAATACGGGTTTTCGGTGGTCGAGGCAATAAGGGTTATATCACCCGTTTCGATATACGACAGTAAAATCTGTTGTTGCTTTTTATTGAAATACTGAATTTCGTCAAGATACAAAAGTATGCCGCCCGCCGCATCAATAGTACCGATAGACCCGATTATCTCCTTAATATCGGCGGTTGATGCCGTTGTAGCGTTAAGATAGCAGAGTTTCTTCCCCGCCCTGTTTGCGATTATCTTGGCAACGGTGGTTTTTCCAACACCCGACGGACCGTAGAAAATAAGGTTTGGAATATTCCCCGATTCGATTATTTTGCGAAGTATTTTACCTTCGCCAAGCAGGTGTCTTTGACCCGCAACCTCGTCAATCGACTGCGGTCTTACCCTGTCGGCAAGCGGTGAATTCATATAAACACTTCCCCTTAAATTATTCAATTAAATGATACCACAAATTTTTACGACTTACAAGTGCATTTATCACGATATCTTCTCATATATATTAAACGGAGTTGATATCTTGAAAAAAAGTGTTTTTATAAAAAACGCGGCGATACTTACGGTATCGTCGCTTATACTGCGGTTTGTAGGCATAGTTTTCAAGGTCTGGCTTGCCGCACAAATCGGCAGCGAGGGAATCGGTCTTTACCAACTGATTTTTTCGGTTTATATGCTGGCGGCGACCCTTGTTACATCTGGAATCTCGACGGCGGTGACAAGGCTTTGTGCCGATGAACTTGCACTCGGCTGTGCAAAAACGGTGCGAAAAATCCTCTTTAAAAGCATTAAAATCACCCTTATTTTATCGTTTTCCTGTACCGCGGTACTCTTTTTCGGTGCAGATACGATTGCCCATTTTGCACTTTCGGATATGCGAAGCGCACCCGCCATTAAAATCCTTGCGTTTTCACTTCCCTTTATGGGTTTTTCCGCCTGTATAAAGGGGTATTTTATAGCGCGCAGGTCGGCATCCCCCACCGCGTTGTCACAACTTTTTGAACAGGCGGTCCGCATACTTATAGTCGCACTTTCGGTAACCCGTTTTTCACACCGCGGTCTTGCCTTTACCTGCGGTGCGGTACTGCTTGGCGATACCGTTTCAGAGTTTGCGGCGGCGGTATACCTGTGGATTTTATACCTTTTCGACCGCAAAAAGATAAACGGTCTTTCAGGGCGCGCCGCACCACCCTTTAAACCCACGCGCAGAATCATCTCGATTATGGCGCCGATATCGTCGGGCAGATGTTTAAACAGTCTGCTTCGCACCGCCGAAAGCATACTTGTACCGCGGTGCCTGTCCTCAAATATGCTTTCGGGTGCGAATGCACTTTCCCAGTTCGGTATGATTAAAGGTATGGCGCTTCCCATACTGTTTTTTCCGTCAACCCTGCTTTCGGCGCTTTCGCAACTGCTGATTCCCGAAATTTCCGAAGCCTCTGCGCGCGGTCACAAGGCAATAGTACGAAGTGCCTCACAAAGAATTATCATCCTGACTTCGCTGATTTCTATAATATTTGCCGCCGTTTTTGCGGTAGGCGGCGAAAAAATCGGCATCCTTATATACAAAAGTTCCGATGTCGGTTTTCTTATAAAGGCGCTGTCCCCCATCGTCCCGTTTATGTATCTTGACGGAATCTGTGACGGGATTTTAAAGGGTCTTGACCAGCAAAAATTCACCTTCCGCACCAGTATCAGCGACTCGCTTATCCGCATAGCACTTGTAATAGCGGTACTGCCCCGATACGGTATATACGGGTTTATAGGCATTATGTATTTTTCAAATTTACTTACCTGTCTTTTAAATGTCGGCAGACTTTTAAAAATCAGCGGTGCAAAACCCGACCTTGTACGGGGTGTTTTTCTGCCCACCGTAGGTGCCGTTTCAATAACATTGCTTGCCGACACGGTTTTAAATATTTTCAGTTTTGAAAATCTTATCTATACCGTTTCATTATGCGCTTTTTGTCTGCCCGTTTATTTTTTGTATCTTTTCTGCATCAAAAGCATAAAAACCGAGGACATAACCTCGGTTTTCAGATGATTTATTTAAGATTTTCAGCGTTGCGCCGTACCGTCTTTTCGCCGCGCCACGCATAGGCACGCCCCGCAATATCCTCGCCGACGGTATAACGGCGGCGGTAACCCGCGATAAATTCGGGAATTTCGGTGTTTTGAGCGCCCTTATTCATCGGGCAGACCTCGGCACATATATCACAGCCCCATACGATATTATTCTGCCGCAAAAGTTCATACTGGTCACCCGTCAGTTCGCCCTTTTTCTGGCTTAAATCCGAAAGGCAAATATCGGTTTTAGGGCAGGCGGCGGTACATTTTCCGCAACCGATACACTCCCCTGATAAATCCTCACACTCAATCTCAAGGTCGGTGACAACCTCGCCAATAAAGACAAAACTGCCCCACTTTTCGGTTATAAGAAGTCCGTTTTTACCCCTGACACCAAGCCCCGCATAGGCAGCGGCAGACACTTCGGGTATGGGGGAATTGTCGATAAACGGCACAAATTTTTGTTCAGGGAAAGCCGCACAAAGTTTCTGACAGACCTTTTCAAGCATACCGCCGCAAACGGTGTGATAGTCGGGCACCGCGGCATAACGGCTTATATTTTCGGGCGGTATGTCCTCGACCTTATAGGGAAACACACACATTATTGCCGTCCTTGCGTTTTCGGGTATGCGCGACACAGCACGGCAAGGAATGTATTTTCCGTCAAGGACACCTAAATCGAAAAAGCCGACCTGCGGGATACTACAGTCGGCAAAAATTTTACTGATTTTTTCTTTCATTTCTGACACCCTCAAAAAAGGCGGTAAGAAGCCCCGCGCACTCGTCCTCCATTATACCGCCGTAGATTTCAGGACGGCTTTCAAAGGGATAGTCGCAAAGATTTATTACGCTGTCCATACACCCAGCCCTTAAATCATACGCCCCGAAAACAACGGTAGAAATACGGGAATTTATAATAGCACCTGTACACATAGGACAGGGTTCAAGCGTGACATAAAGTTCACACCCGTCAAGCCGCCAGTCGCCGATTTTTTTACAGGCGGCGGATATGGCTTCGGTTTCGGCGTGTGAAAGTGCGTCGCGCTTTTCTTCGCGCATATTTCTGCCCTCGCCGATGATTTTGCCGTCCTTTACCACAACGGCGCCGACGGGTGTCTCACCCACCGCCGCCGCCTCGCGCGCAAGTTCTATTGCGCGCCGCATAAAGTCCCTGTTCATACGCGATTACCCGAAATTAAATCCCGAAATGCGGGTGTCGGGTGGTTCTTTAGGGTCGCAGGGTTCATTTTTTCTTACCGCAAAGAGCAAAATCGGAAGCATAAAGGGTAAAATCACCGACAGTACGGTATAAACCACCGCGCGTTCACTGTCAAAAATCGCGAAAACCTTATAAATGCAGATAATTTCGACAATCATTCTTACCGCCGCCGTTATTATAAGCATAACAATAAAAACAACCGCCTTTGATAGCACGCCGTAATCGGCGGCAGAAATCTCTTGCCCTGCGGCAAGTGCCTTATCGGCAGCAAAAAGCAGTTCGACAAAACCGAATGCCGTCATAATAATGCTCGCAAACGCAAGTGCGATAAACACCACCTGCAAAACCGCAAGTACGCCTGCCAAGGCAGATTTTTTTCCGCGTGCGGCAAGTCTGCCAAGTGCAAACCTGTCAAACACAGGCACAAACGAATACCACGGGTTGCGGATTTTAAGTTTTGCCGACATATCTGAGACTGCTGCGGCACGCAATACATAAAAAATTATTCCAAGTACCGCCGCGATAGCCCCTGCGGCAAAGAAAAGGCCGACAAGCGATGTTACGGTAGAAAGACTTAAACCCAAATCTTCAAAAGTACCCATACAAAACCTCACAAACTTTAAATTTATTTAAAAAACGCCAATGATTCAAGGAAGCACACAACAATAAATATTATAACAAACGGCGAGGTAAAAAACCACTTATAACGCTGTTTTGCGGTTGACGCACAGTCGGGTTTTTCGAGTTCAAATTCGCCGTCTTTGTTCTTTAAAAGCAGTATTCCAAGAAGTGCGGTAAGCATACTTGCCATCAAGAATACGGTATAAAGAATATTTTGCGCCGAAACCGAAAGGCCCGCGCCGAAATATTCAAACAGTACCGAAACCAGATTGTTTGCACCGTGTATTGCAAAGCAGACAATCATAGTTCCCGTCTTTACGCGGACAAGACCGAGCACCAGACCGACAAGCAAAGCAAACGGAATCTGAACAAAGTTGCCGTGCATAAAGCCGAAGATAACCGATGTTGTGATTATGGCAAAAGCATCACCGTACTTTTTAAACAGTCCGAACATAATGCCGCGGCAGGCAAATTCCTCAACAAGGGCAGGTACAATCGCCGTACCGATAACGCTTAACAAAAATCCAAACACACCCGTCGGTGAATCGCCCGTATCGACCGAATAGTCAAACCCGATGTTTTCAAAAATCTGACCCGCGTAACTCGTCGCAATATTGGCAAAGGCGCAAAAGCCCATACCAAACAGGAAATAGGGTACCGCCGTTCCCTTTTCAGAACGGTTTATGGGTACAAGGTCGCTAACCCTGAAACCCGCAATCTTTGCCGAAACAAAAAACGGCACTGTGAATATAAACATTGAAAGCAAAAGCGATACAAGGGTTAAAACGGCAGGCTCGCTTACAAAACCGTATGCCTGTTGTGCCGAAAAGCCAAGTGCCGACATAACGGCATAATATACCGTTGCCCATAACATTGATATCAAAAGCATTAAAAGTGACGGTATTATGCCGACACGCACGCGGCGGCGCAAATCCTTACGCTCGTTATATGTTTCGGGCGTAAAGTTAGGCGGAAGTACAATATACTGGGTCTGTACAGGCGGCTGATAATAAGGCGCATATGCGTTTTGCCCCTGTGCAAAGCCGTCGGGGGCAGGATTTACCGGCGGTGGTGTTGTGCCGCTGTCTTGCTGTGGCGCTTTGGCCACAGGCGGTATATATTCGCCCCCAAACTGCGAATTCATCTGATTTTCGTCCATTGTTACTCTCCCTGCCGCAATATTATAACTATTATAAATTTTAACATAACACACCCTTAATTTCAAGTATCTTTATTTAATTTAAAATTAGGTGTTGCTATTTGTAAAGTAAAGTGGTACAATGTATACCCCCAATATATAAAGAATTCAGAGGGATTATATGAGGAAACCTATTACTTTTTTACTCGTTGCGCTTACCCTTTTGTGGTCGGGACTTCCCGCCCTAGCATCAACAAGCGGTACCATAACCGACAGTAACGCATATATTCGTGCGGCGATTATTATGTTACTTCCCATTACGGGTGCACTGATAATCGCATCTGTCATATTGGGTGTTTTTTTACTGCGCCGCAAAAAAAGTGAGGACGGTAAGGCTTCAAAGGGTCTTTTGGCTGTTGCTATCACCGTTTTCTGCCTTACGGCAGTATCGCTTGCCGCCACCGTTACGGTAACGCTATTTAACACGGCAACACCCGATATCACACCTTCGGAAAACAGTTTTATAACCGAAACCACCTCGTCCGAGGCTCCGCCCGTCGCACCTCCCGTTGTGGTACAGACCGAATTCCAACCCACCTTTACCCCACAGTCCACCGCAAATTCAAGTCCTAAAAACTGGGGCGTTAAATGGGATATAATCAAGAACAATTCGATTATCGGTTCATACAGCCGCCCCGAAAGGATAAATTTTGGACTTTCAAGTGAGTATTCGCCATTACAGGGAATAACAACATTCCGCGGCAACAACTGGCGTAACGGTGCGACATACGGCACCGCCACCGTCAAAAACCGTACACTTACCGAAAAATGGAACAAGCCGATAAGCGCCCTTAAATGGACGGGTTGCGGCTGGACGGGACAACCCCTTGTTGTTCGTTGGGACGATGCCACAAAAACGGTAATGAATATGTACCCCGAAAAGAAAAGCAAAGCAGGACTTGTCGAAGCAATCTACGCCACCCTTGACGGGCACATATATTTTTACGATATCGACGACGGCTCATACACCCGCGACCCCCTCTGGGTAGGTATGAACTTCAAGGGTGCGGGCACTCTTGACCCGCGCGGATATCCCCTTATGTATGTTGGCTCGGGCGATGTGCGCGACGGCAAAGCTCCGCGTATGTATATCATAAGCCTGATTGAAAACAAGATTATTTACGAGCAAAGCGGTAAGGATTCCCTTATCCCAAGAAAAGGCGGTTGGTGTGCTTTCGACAGCGCTCCGCTTGTCCACGCACAGACCGACACCCTTATCTGGCCCGGAGAAAGCGGTATTATCTACACCATAAAACTCAACACCGCATACGATATGAATGCGGGCACAATTTCGGTAAATCCCGAAAATACCGTAAAGGCGCGTTACAGCACAAACCTTGGCAGAACACTCGGTTTTGAAAGCAGTGTTGTCGCTGTCGGCGAACACCTTTATGTCGGTGACAACGGCGGTATGCTTTTCTGTATTAACGCAAACACGATGAAACTTGTCTGGGCACAAAACACCCGTGACGATATGAACGCGACACCCGTTTTTGAAAGCACATCTGACGGCGGCGGTTTCCTCTACAGTGCAACCTCTATGGAATACGGCGGCGGAAACAGTTATATTTACAAAATCAACGCCGCAACGGGCGAAATCGTGTGGGAACGTGCCTACAGCGGAATCATCTACGACAAGGGTGTTTCGGGCGGTATACTCGGCTCGCCGATGCTTGGCAAGGCGGGATCACCGCTTGAGGGAATGATTGTCTACCCTGTCGGCAAAATCGGAAACAACACAGGCAAACTTGTAGCACTTAACACCGCAACAGGCGAAACCATCTGGGAAAAACAGATGGGCACCTATACCTGGAGTTCACCCTGTGCCGTATACGCAAATGACGGCAACGCATATATAATAATCTGTTCGGCGGGCGGAACGATGTATCTGCTTGACTGCAAAACGGGTGAAACCTTAAGTCAGGTCACCCTTGGTACAACGGTCGAATCGTCACCCGTCGTCTTTGAAAACACCGTAATCGTCGGCACCCGCGGTCAGCGTGTATTCGGCATCGAAATCGGTTAAACCGTTAAAAAAGTCTGTACTTATCACAGCGGATAGGTACAGACTTAAATTTTTTTGTGTTTTAGTTTTTCAAACTCTGAAGCGGTGCAGGAATACGTCCGCCGCGGTCGATAAAGCGTTTTGAACTCTTATCAATATTGACCCGCATAACAGGACCCGAACCGAGCAGACCGCCAAATTCAAGTTCCTCACCGACATCCTTGCCAATCGCAGGAATCACGCGTACAGCGGTGGTTTTGGAGTTGACCATACCGATTGCCGCCTCATCGGCGATGATTGCCGAAATGGTTTCGGCGGGGGTGTTACCCGGAATGACTATCATATCAAGACCTACAGAACATACAGCGGTCATAGCCTCCAACTTTTCAATCGAAAGGTCGCCCGAACGTGCGGCGGCAATCATACCCGCATCTTCAGAAACGGGGATAAATGCACCCGAAAGTCCGCCAACCGACGAAGACGCCATTACGCCGCCCTTTTTAACCGCATCGTTAAGCAGAGCAAGTGCGGCAGTAGTGCCGTGGATTCCGCAGGATTCAAGACCCATTTCTTCAAGGATATGAGCAACCGAGTCACCCACAGCAGGTGTAGGTGCAAGCGATAAATCGACAATGCCGAACGGCATACCGAGTCGGCGCGATGCTTCACTACCGACAAGTTGACCCATACGGGTAATTTTAAAGGCGGTACGCTTGATGGTTTCGGCAATCTCACCGAAATCGCCGTTGGGACATTTTTTAAGTGCCGAATGAACAACACCGGGTCCCGAAACACCGACGTGGATAACCGAATCAGGCTCACCCACACCGTGGAAAGCACCTGCCATAAAGGGGTTATCCTCAGGCGCGTTACAGAAAACCACAAGTTTTGCAGGTCCGATACAGTCGCGGTCGGCAGTAATTTCAGCCGCACGGCGCACAACCTGACCCATAAGTTTTACGGCGTCCATATTTATACCCGATTTGGTCGAGCCGATATTAACCGACGAGCAAACATTATTTGTTATACTGAGTGCCTCAGGAATAGAGGCAATAAGTTCGCGGTCACCCGCCGAAAATCCCTTATGAACAAGGGCGGAATATCCGCCGATAAAGTTTACGCCCGTCGCATCGGCAACACGCTGCAAAGTTTTTGCATACAAAACGGGGTCGCCGCCCGATGATGCGACAAGCATCGCAATCGGGGTTACCGAAATTCTTTTGTTTATAATCGGAATACCGTATTCGCGCTCGATATCGCAACCCGTTTTTACAAGGTTGCCCGCAAGACGGGTCATCTTTTCATAGACCTTGTCACAGGCGGTTTTTATATCGGTTGCGGCACAGTCAAGCAGAGAAATACCCATCGTTATCGTGCGGATATCGAGGTTTTCCTGCTGTATCATATTGACGGTTTCCATTATGTCCTTTATGTTAAGCATATGAATATCTCCTGTTTATTATATACGGTGCATAGAGTTAAAAATATCCTCGTGCATAACATTGACCTGTACGCCGATTTCCTCACCCAAGCCTTTAAGTTTATCCGAATACTCGGCAAACGAGCAGGAAAGCGCCGATATTTCGGTCAGCATAACCATTACAAACATATCCTGTAAAACCGACTGTGTAATGTCGATTATATTTGCGTTACACTCACTGCAGACAGCACTGACCTTTGATATGATACCAACGGTATCCTTTCCAACAACAGAAATTACGGTTTTCATTTTTCATTCTCCTCATTTTCCCTTTTTTCGGGAATTCCTATTTTAATAATGTCGGCAAAAACCTTTGACATCAGACTGCAAAAAACGGCGGCGGCACCTGCAATATAAAAGGGCATATAAAAATTACCCGCAAAAAGCATAATAACGCCTGCCGCAAGACAGCACCCCGACACCCTGAACATTCGGGTAATGTTTTTAGGGTCAAACACCTTGCCCGAAATAATATCCTTTACCACCAGCCGTACCGAAAGCAGGGCAATCGCCGCAAAGGGCGAACAGGGGTAGCAGGTCAGCATAACGGTAGTGGCAAGTTCAGAAGACCTGCCCATTGTTTCAACATACCAAGTAACCACCATCGGCAGAAAAATAACCGCCGCAACAAAAAGTGCGATACATATATATGTAAATATCAAAGTAAGCCGAGGACCGAAATTCATCTTCTTCATACATAGCACCTCTTTACCTTGTTATTATACAGTATCACACCTGATATTTCAAGAAGATAATAAAAAAAACCGCCCAAAAAAGGCGGATTTTTTGCATCTTTTTAAATACCGAGAATCTTTTTACGAAGTGCCGTAAGGTCATAAACATCAACCGATTTATCGATGTTACAGTCGGCGGTGCGACCGTTGTATTTCACCTCAACCTTTGCAAGCACCTTTTTAAGGCGGATAAGGTCAAGTACATTAACCTGTGCATCATCGTTTACATCGCCGTAACGCGGGTCAACCTTATCGAGCGTAAAGGTGTAGAAGTTTTCTTTTAGCCAATACCCTTCGTTTACTGTGGAGTAATATTCAACCTGAACATTTCTGCCGTCGGCGGAAAAATAGAACATAGCAACCATTCCAACACCGGGAGCCTGATAATCCATACCTTGCGAATTTATAAGGAACGAAGACACCGTGTTTCCGTTTTCGCCCTTTGACTGATTCATCACGATATATTCCGAATCAATATGACCCGAAAGCACCATAACGATATTGCTGTACTTTGAAACAAGTTTCTCCCAGTATGTCTGACCGTTATTGGTATATGTTCCGTGGGTCGTCGGCGAGCCTTTATCATCGTCGTCAAGCGTTGTGCCGTCGGTGGTGAGATATGCGTGGGTATTTATGATTACATTGTGGTTCGGGTGGGTTTTTACAATTTCCTCTGCCCACAAAAGCACATCATCGGTGGTGCCGTAATCGATATTTATAACAAGATAATCGATATCGCCCACCGTAAATGTGCGCCATGTGTTACAAATTCCGTCACCGTTTCCTGTATAAACACCCTCATACTGCGCGGCGTGAACGGTGCCCTCACCAAAGTATTTATTGAAGTTTGCCGCACTCTGCGGACCGTCGTGGTTACCGCGGGTAATCGAATAATCGACCACGCCGTTAAGCCTTGCATACTGTTCACTTGCAAGTTGCCACTCGGTTTCGGTGTTACTGTTGGTTATATCTCCAACTGCAAAAACGTGGGCAATCTTTTTACTTTCGGCATTGTCAAGAATATAATCGAAAATGCGCGGGAAGTTATTCGGGTGGCGTTCGTTAAGGTTTTGGGTGTCGCCAAGAATCGCAAAGGAATAGGCGTAATCTTTGAGCCCTGTGTTCTCCTCAACATACCTTGCCGCAAATTTAAGGTCATTGCCGTTGGCGGTCTTATCCCTCACATTTGCAAGATCGGCACCGTCAAAATTATAATGTGCAATAATTCCGTCGGCATTTACATCAACAGACTCCTTATCGACAGCGATTTCTTCAGCGGTACGGACATCTGAAAACAGCGTGATTGTACGAATTTTTCCTGGGAAAAAGGCTTCTTTTTCAAAATTATATTCCCTGCGCTTGTCTTTTCCTACAAGCATTGCTGATTCGGGCGCATAAACATAAGTGCCGTCGGCGGTATTAGGCACTACCGTTAAGGTTTGTTTTAATACACCGTCAACATAGCACGCAAGTGTGTTATCGGTCGGGTTATAAACTATTGCAAGATGTATCCATTTGTCGGTTGCAAGTCCTATTTTTGTGAAGGTTTCAATTTTTTCTTCACGTTTTCCGTTTTTATTGTAATAGGAATATGTAATTCGAGGATTTTTCCAATTATTGATAAATACCGTAGCACCGATATCGCGGTAGTTACCTATAATCGCACCCTCGGACGGTAAAGTTACATCCGACGGAATATAAATAGTCGCCTCGTATGTAAGCGGAAGTGCTGCGAGGGTATCTTCCATCTCGTAATAATTAAACAGATTGGTTTCGACGCCCTCTTTACGGTATGTTTCGGGAACAAGCGGACACCACAGGTCGTAGTTATTAGGACCGTTATCCTCTACCCGCTTATTATACCTGCCGTCAAAGTTATAACTGAATATAATATTTTCGTCGTTTAAATCGGGTGCCGTAACATCGGCGGCAACCTCACTTGCGGTACGCACATCGGAATAAAAGGTTATACTGCCGATTTTCGCAGGGAAGAAATCGTCCTTTCCATAACCGTAGGCGGTACGGTGATCTTTACCTACAAAAAACGGTTCGGTAATATCATAACAATAGGTGCCGTCAGCCGTATTTGGTGTTAACGTCAAAGTCTGTCGCAATGTACCGTTAACATAGCATTTAAGCGAATTGTCATCGGGATTATATACAATGGCAAAGTGTTCCCACTTATCGTTTGCCAAAGCAACCTTTGTAAATGTTTCGATTTGTTCTTCTTTTGCACCGTTCTTATTATAATAAGAAAAAGTGATTCGCGGGTTATTCCACTTGGTAATATACACAGTAATGCCGATATCACGGTAATTTCCTATGAGCGGGGCGGCTTTTGATGCCGGAAAAACGGTGCCCGACGGAATATATACCGTCGCCTCGTATGTAAGCGGAACAGAATCTATAACCTCCTCGGTCTTATAATAATTTTCTGCCGAAATGCTGACACCGCTCTCGGGTGAAGCACCTGTATTATCGGCGTTTACGGGTACAAAGACCGAAATCAGCATACAAACGGTCAAAATAACTGTAATTATCTTTTTCATAATATCATCCTCCATTTTAATGATATATTATATCTAAAAAACAATCAATACCAAATTTTTTAGATTTGTTGCGGTATTTTGCTAAAAAAAAAGCGGCGGCTGAAAATCAGCCGCCCTTTAAAATTATTCTTCGATGAAATCGTCGGTTATATCGCAATCGAGGTAGTCATCCTCAAGCCTGTTTTTGTTGGTGAGTTTATCAAACACGATAAGCGCACCCACAACCGCAGTAAAGATAACCGAAACCGCGATAATTATTTTTACCATACCCTTCATAAAACAACCGCCTTTCATAAAACGAATCAAAATGTCTTTATATTTATTATACCGCAAAATAAGGCAAAGTCAATAAAAATCGTTAAAAAGACTACATAAACGGTGCAAAAAGGTGCAATACCGCGCGTTTAAAACGCTGAGCCGGTGGACTTTTTTTCCAATCGTCAAGTTTAATCTCCTTTGAATCGTCAAGCAGTTTTTCAAAATGGGTCTTTATATCCCGTACCGTCTGATTTCCCGCAATCCACACACCGCACTCAAAATGCAGGGCAAAACTGCGGTAATCCATATTGACGGTGCCGATTGTGGCAACGCTGTCGTCCGACACGAATATCTTTGAATGTATAAACCCAGGTGTGTACTCGTAAATCTTTACCCCCGCTTCAAGCAGTTCAAGATAACTGTACTGGGTGACATGGTGGACATACCACTTATCGGGGATATGCGGCGTGAGTATCCGCACATCAATTCCCGATTTTGCCGCAAGTTTAAGGGTAGACATCATTGTAGAATCAACGATAAGGTATGGCGTGGTGATATACACATACTTTTGTGCGCCGTTTAAAATCTGCATGTATATACCCTCGGCAGGATTCTTTTCGTCAAGCGGGTCATCACAGTACGGCAGTACAAACCCTTCGCACAAAACGGCGTTATCGGCGATGTATCTGCTCATGTCAAGCCGTTCTTTAGTAGTAAATTCCCATATACTTAAAAACATCGCAACAAAACTGTCAACCGCCCTGCCCCGCACTATGACGGCACAGTCCATCCAGTAACCGAAGCGTTCAATTTCATTGATATATTCGTCGGCAAGGTTAAGACCGCCTGTTACCGCAACTTTACCGTCGATAACGACGATTTTTCGGTGATTGCGGTTGTTAAGAAAGACGGTTAGCGAAAACTGAATTTTATTGAATATCGCAACACCGATATTTTCGGCGCGAAGCCGCGAAATAAAATCCTTATGCTGTCGCTTTATCGACCCGAAATCGTCAAAAATAATCTTTACTTCTACTCCCTGTGCCGCCTTCTTACGCAAAACTTCGTGGATTTGGTCCCACATTTTGCCCTCGGCAATTATGAAAAATTCGATAAAGATGTACTTTTGCGCCTTTTCGAGTTCTTCAAGAAAACGGGGTAAAAATGCCTCACCTGGGGATAGATACTCGGTTTCGGTATCGGTGTAAAGCGGATATCCCGATTCCTGTGACAGATACTGTGCCTGACGGTAATGCACAAGGTCGTTATACTGCAGTTTACTGTGGGCGCGGCTGTCATCGTCAAGGTTTGGCAAAAAGTGGGATTCACACCTGTGCATACGCCTTTTAAAGTTCGGGAAAATTCGTCCGCCGCCCCAAAGGATATAAACGGTTATTCCAAAAACAGGAAACACAAGTATAAACACAATCCACATTATTTTATAACTTGGATTGCCGCGGCGGTTAACGATATATGCAACAGTAAACACACCAAGCAGTGCCGAAAGACTGTATAACAGAACCGACCCCGTCGATATATTTATCGCAATAAACACCAAAAACACCGTCTGCACAACAATCATAATGGCGGTGCCGATGATTCGGCTGCGTATCTGTATACCGCGGCTATGTTTTACCCGTGTTTTCATATTTTCACCCCTAAAAATATTTACTATTACATTTTATATGATATATGTTTCGTTTTTGTTAAGTTTTTATTACCTTATTTTTATTTTTAACCGTCAAAAAACAAAATAAGGTCCGAAGTGCCGCCAAGACGGAACCTCGAACCTTACTGATTTTAAGTTTACCGATTATTCAGCGGCAGTTTCTTCTGCTACTGCTTCTACGGGTGCTTCTTCTGCTACAGCAGGCTCTTCGGTAGTTGCAACAACTGCATCTTCCTCTACCTCTACAGCAGGCTCGCTATCCTCAAGCAGAACGCGGATAGAAAGGCTGACCCTCTTTCTTTCAAAGTCAACGGCAGTAATCTTTGCCTCGACCTCCTGACCTACAGTCAGTTCATCCTGCGGCTTGGTGATGTGCTTATTAGCAATCTGCGAAATGTGAATAAGACCGTCAATACCGGGGATTATTCTTGCAAATGCACCGTATGTTGTCATACTTACGATGGTAACGGTAACATTGTCACCAACGCTGTAGTTGTTGGCAAAAATGTTCCACGGATTATCCTCAGCCTTTCTGTAGCCAAGTGAAATCTTCTTCTTTTCACGGTCAAGTGCCTTTACATATACCTCAACGGTATCGCCGACATTTACGACCTCAGACGGATTCTTAATTCTCTGCCACGAAAGTTCAGAAATATGTACCATTCCGTCAACACCGCCGATGTCAACAAAAGCACCATAACTTGTAAGCGACTTAACAACACCTGTGATGCGGTCGCCCTCGGCAATTTCTGCCCATACCTTTTCTTCAGCAGCCTTGCGTTCCTCGCGGAGAACGCTTCTGATAGAGCCGACAGCCCTACGGCCACGACCGATTTCGATGATGCGGAACGAAGCCTCTTTACCCTTGAGTTCTTCGAGTGAATCATTTCTTGAAGCGGTTGCCTGTGAAGCGGGGATGAAAACGCGGACATTGTTTACATAGGCAACTACGCCGCCCTTGACAACGTCTTTAATAACACCGGTGAGAACTTCACCGGAATCTTTTGCTGCGACTATATTGTCCCAACCGGCAATGGCATCGTAACGACGTTTTGAAAGCATTACAGTTCCGTCCGGATCGCTGACCTTCATAATAATCAGATCGAGTTCATCGCCGACCTTAACCTCCTCAGTAAGATTCACATTTGAATCAAGAGAATACTCACTTGCGGTTACATAGCCTGCGAGTCCTCTGCCGATATCCACCTGAATTTCAGAGGAATCAACAGCAAGAACGACACCGCGTACCTTCTGTTCGCCCGTAAGACCGCTGAGTGAAGCCTCTAACGCTTCCTCATCCGTCATTTCCTCAAATGTTTTTTGAACAGTTTCTTTTTCCTCCATTACCTGTTCGTCTACCGGTTGGATAATTTCCGACATGGTTTGAATGACC
>JAZREH010000121.1:0-6493 GCA_045660705.1 Acutalibacteraceae bacterium | reverse complement strand
GCAGACCGAAAGAAAGGGTCGCGACCGCGACGATAAGCCCGAATACAAGGTTAAAATAAATGTTGCGCTCTGTTTTTCAAATCTGCACCCGCTTATGGAATACTACCATAACTCAAGTTGGCTTGAGCACGGCGGTGTGCCCGATAAGGCGGTAAGAACGGCTTTCAGGTCGCAGATTGATGCATATATCAAGCAGACCAATAAGTACAAGGCTAACGAAAGTCCGATTACCTTTGCCGATGTTGAGGAATGTCTGACTGTTGTGGTTTCGTCATTTTCTACCGTAACTTCATACGAAAATCAGACCAAGAAATCCATTACAAACAAGTTTATTTATGAGGCGATGTCCGACTTTTTACGCCGTCAGTTGGAGATATACTTTATCGAAAACAAGGCAGAGGCGGAAAAAATCGCCGAACAGGTGCTTATAAATAAGCGTAGCCGCGAGAGAAGTGAGCGCGAGCGCATAAACATCAAAAAGACACTTCAAACCAGTAATTCAATGGTTGACCGCGTTCAGAAGTTTGTCGATTGCCGCAGCCGCGATGTTGCCGAGCGTGAACTCTACATCGTTGAGGGTGATTCGGCTCTCGGTTCCTGTAAACTTGCGCGCGACGCCGCGTTTCAGGCGATAATGCCGGTCCGCGGTAAGATACTAAATTGCCTTAAAGCCGAATATGACAAGATTTTCAAGAGCGAAATTATCACCGACCTTTTAAAGGTGCTCGGATGCGGTGTTGAGGTGAAATCAAAGGCTAATAAGAGCCTTTCAAACTTCGATATAGGCAATCTTCGCTGGAATAAAATAATAATCTGTACCGATGCCGATGTTGACGGTTTCCACATCAGAACCCTTATTCTTACGATGATATATCGGCTTATGCCCACGCTGATAAACGAGGGCAGGGTGTTTATTGCCGAAACTCCGCTTTATGAAATAAACACCAAGTCGATGACATATTTTGCGTATGACGAGAATGAAAAACGCGAAATTCTTGAAAAAATCGGCAACGAAAAGTACAATCTACAGCGTTCAAAGGGACTTGGTGAAAACCAACCCGATATGATGAACCTTACGACGATGAATCCATCCACGCGCCGTCTTATAAAGATACTGCCCGAAGATGCTCAACTTACAAGTGAGATGTTCGACCTGCTTCTTGGTGACAACCTTGTGGGTCGAAAGGATTATATTTCGGAAAACGGATATCTTTATATGGATGATGCCGATATAAGTTAATTTAGGGAGAGAAATAAATGGCTCCGAGAAAGAAAAAGGATGCCTCCGAGACATCCAAAAAGAATAGCGCCAATGCTTATATTGCGGGCGCGGGTACTGTAATCGACCAACAGGTTACCGAAACCTTAAAGTCGAACTTTATGCCCTACGCGATGAGCGTTATTGTTTCGCGTGCGATACCCGAAATTGACGGTTTTAAACCCTCGCACCGAAAACTGCTTTATACGATGTATAACATGGGACTTTTAAACGGTCCTACCATAAAATCTGCAAACATTGTAGGTCGCACGATGCAACTTAACCCCCACGGCGACGCCGCCATCTATGAAACGATGGTGCGTATGTCGGAGGGTAATGCCGCACTTTTGCACCCGTTTGTTGCGTCGAAAGGTTCTTTCGGTAAGGCGTATTCAAGGGATATGCAGTGCGCCGCATCAAGGTATACCGAGGCAAAACTTTCCCCGATATCGGCTGAACTTTTTGCCGATATAGATAAGGATACGGTTGACTTTGTCGATAACTATGATGCGACGATGAAAGAACCTGTCCTTTTCCCAGTAACATTCCCGACAATCCTTGTAAATTCCAATATGGGTATTGCCGCAGGTATGGCAAGTACGATTTGCTCATTTAACCTGCGTGAGGTCTGTGAAACCACCATTGCCTATATAAAGGATGAGGAAATCAATGTTGCCGACACCCTTTTGGCACCCGATTTCCCGATTGGCGGTGAACTGCTGTATAACCGTGCCGAGATGGAACGCATCTACGAAACGGGTCGCGGAAGTTTTAAAGTTAGAGGTGTCTACACATACGATAAATCGCAAAACTGTATTGATATAACCGAAATACCGCCCACCACCACAAGTGAGGCAATCATTGAAAAGGTTATCGAACTTGTAAAACTTAAAAAGATTACCGAAATCAACGATATCCGTGATGAAACCGACCTTGACGGTCTTAAAATTACGGTTGATTTAAAGCGCGGCACCGACCCTGATAAGTTGATGAAGAAACTCTTTAAACTGACCCCGCTTCAGGACAGTTTTTCCTGTAACTTCAATATCCTTATCGCAGGTTCGCCCCGCGTTATGGGTGTTAAGGAGATAATCAGCGAATGGGTCGCTTTCCGCGAGGAATGTGTGCGCCGTCGCGTTTATTTCCGCCTGTCAAAGGCTAAAGAACGCCTGCACCTGTTAAAGGGTCTGCAGAAGATACTGCTTGATATCGACAAAGCAATTAAGATTGTCAGGGAAACAGCCGAGGAAAAGGATGTTGTACCAAACCTTATGATTGGCTTTGGGATTGACGAAACACAGGCTGAATATGTCGCTGAAATCAAACTTCGCCATTTAAACCGCGAATATATTCTCAAAAGGCTTGACGATATCGAAAAGTTGGAGGCGGAAATTTCCGAGATGGAGGATATCCTCAAATCCCGTTCGCGCGTTTTAAAGATTATCGTGAAGGAACTTGAGGAGGTTATAAAGAAGTACGGTAAGGACCGTATGACTAAGATAATCAGCCAGTCCGTTTCCGAGGACGACGATGCGATAATCGAGGAGGTCGACGAATCGCCTGTAACCCTGTTCTTTACAAAAGAGGGTTACTTTAAGCGCATAACACCGCAGTCACTTCGTATGAGTGGCGACCAGAAACTTAAAGAGGGCGACGAAATCGTTCAGACGGTTGAATCGACCAACGCACACGAACTTTTATTCTTTACCGATAAGGGTCAGGTTTATAAATCTCGCGTGTCCGAGTTTTCGGAGGGCAAGGCGAGTCTGCTTGGTGACTTCGTACCGTCACTGCTTGGATTCGACGAGGGCGAATCGGCAATTTATATGGTTGTCACCCGCGATTATTCGGGTAATATGGTATTCGCCTTTGATAACGGGCGTATGTCAAAGGTTCCGCTTTCGTCCTACGCTACAAAGACCAACCGTAAAAAACTTATCGGTGCATACTGTACCAAGTTTGAACTTCATTCGATGTTGCATCTCAATGAGGATATTGATTTACTTCTTAAATCGACCAACGGCAGAATGCTTATTGTAAATACGGGTTCGCTTTCGGTTAAGACCACCCGTGATAACAGCGGTATCGCCGTTATGACACAGAAAAAGGGACAACGTATGTTCGGTGTCGAAAGATACGAAAAGGGTAGCCTTGAAAGTGAACACCGCTACCGTACAAAGAATCTTCCCGCGGCGGGCAGTAAACTTTTGACGGGTGCTGCCGAACAGGCAAAGTTGGAGATTTGATTATGGGTAATTTTATACGCGAGGAAACGAAAGAAATTCCCGTAAGGGATAACTTTGATGTCGCGGTTTGCGGCGGCGGAATTGCAGGAATATCCGCCGCTATATCCGCCGCGCGGCTGGGTAAAAAGGTTTTACTTATTGAAAATCAGTTTGTGCTTGGCGGTCTTGCAACGGCGGGACTTATTACCATTTTTCTGCCGCTTTGCGACGGCGAGGGACATCAGGTAAGTTACGGCATTTGTGAGGAACTTATAAAACTTTCGGTTTCGCGCGGTTTTGAGGAGCCTATTCCCGATGAATGGGTTTCTGATTGTACTGTAGAAAAACGCGCGGCGGCGAAACGCTACGAGTGCCGATATAACGCACAGGTTTTTGCCATTCTTTGTGAGCAACTGCTTTTGTCGCTTGGTGTAACCGTTCTTTACGGAAGCCGCGTATGTTCGGTTTTAAAGAACGGGGATAGAATTTCACACATCATCGTCGAAAATAAGGGCGGTCGCATATCGTACGGTGTAGGCGGCGTTGTCGATGCTACGGGTGATGCCGATGTGTGCGTTCTTTCGGGTGTGCATACAGTAAATTTCTGTCAGGGTAATTCGCTTGCTTCGTGGTATTATTCGGTTGATAATGACGGTTATAAACTTAATATGCTCGGTTTTTCCGATGTGCCCGACGATAGCGGTCAGTACAAGGCTTCAACTCAAAATTCACTGTCAAACAAAAGATATTACGGGCTTGACGGTGATGACCTTTCACGGATGGTTATTGATGCACACGCGTCGATTTTAAACCATTTTTCAAAGAAAGGCGATATTTCGGATAGAAATACTGTCGCTACATTTGCGACAATTCCGCAAATTCGTATGACCCGCCGCATTGACGGGGAATTTACACTTGATATTTCGCACGAAAGGAAGTATTTCGAAACATCAATAGGTATGGTTTCGGACTGGCGGAAAAAACACGATATTTATGAGATTCCGTTTGACTCACTTTATAATCGGTCGGTAAAAAACCTGTTTTGTGCGGGGCGCTGCATTTCGGTCAGCGATGCAATGTGGGATATAACCCGCGTAATACCCGATTGTGCGGTTACGGGTGAGGCGGCAGGGATCGCCGCGGTACAAAGTGTCGACAGGACCGTTACTGCCGATTCGGTGGTTGCGGTTTTAAGACAGCGCAATATACCGCTTCATACAGATGAAATTTTATAAGACAAAGCACGGCGTAAAACCGTGCTTTGTTTTTTTTGAGGAAACACTTGACAAAAACCGAAGGTTAGTGTATTATTGTATTAGTTCGATAATACAATAATACAAAAGAGGTGAATCTATGCCGTGGTCATTTTGTGATAACAAGCCTATTTTTCAGCAGATAGTCGATACAATAACCGTTATGATACTTCGCGGTAAATATAAGGCGGGGGATAAACTCCCCACCGTAAGGGACTTTGCGGTCGAGGCGGGCGTTAACCCCAATACGATGCAGAGGGCGCTTAATATTATCGAGGAAACGGGACTTATTTATACTCGGCGCGGTGACGGTAGGTATGTTTCCGAAAATAATGCAATCGTCGAGGAAATAAGAGAAAAGTATGTTAATGAAACGGTAAAAGGTTTTCTGTCGGGTCTTTTGGAACTGGGACTTGACGAAAAGCGTATAATCGACGCGGTAAAACGCAGATTTAATGAGGAAAGGTGATATAATGAATAGTTTTGTTTTAGAGTGCAAAAATCTGACAAAGCAGTATCGCGATGCAAAGGCGCTTGACGGTGTGAACATATCGGTTGAGGGCGGTAAAATCGTCGGTCTGCTTGGTCCTAACGGAAGCGGTAAGACCACCCTTATAAAACTTATAAACGGACTTTTAACCCCGACACAGGGTGAAATTCTTGTGAACGGTATGCCTGTGGGTGTAGAAACTAAAAAAATCGTGTCCTATCTGCCCGACCATAACTTTTTAAGCGAATGGATGACAAGCGAGCAGATGATGGATTATTTTTCGGATTTCTTTGCCGATTTTCGCCGCGACAGGGCAGAAAAAATGCTTGCGGAACTTCACATAAATGTAAAGCAAAAAATCAAGACGCTTTCAAAGGGTAACAAAGAAAAGGTTGCATTGATTCTTGCGATGAGCAGACAGGCGCAACTTTATCTGCTTGACGAACCGATAGCGGGCGTTGACCCCGCAACTCGCGATTATATTTTGCGTACGATTCTTTCAAACTACTGTGAAGATGCGACGATAATTATATCGACCCATCTGATTTCGGATATTGAACAGATTTTAAGCGATGTAATTTTCATAAATCACGGCGAGGTTGCGCTGTGCGATACCGTTGACGGTATCCGTATGCGTGAGGGTAAGAGTGTTGACGAACTGTTCAGGGAGGTATTCAAATGCTGAAAAAACTCTATAAACACGAATTTTATTCCCTTTTTAGAAGTATGATAGCCGTTTATATTGCTATAATCGGTCTGGCACTTATTGGAAAGGTGAGTTTCCTTGTCCAAAATGAAAATGTGATTTCGTCGATTTTGCATGTATCTTCTGTGGTGCTTTATGTTATGGGCGTTGCCGCAATGTTCGTTGTCGGTTTTGTAATTGTTATTGTAAGGTTCTATAAAAATCTGCTTTCAAAAGAGGGATACCTTACCTTTACACTACCCTTTAAACCGAAAGAGCACCTCAACTGTAAACTGCTTTGCGGTGTTACAGTAATCATCGTCAACTTTATCGTGCTTATCCTGTCACTTTTTATCTTTGGTGTCGGAACCGAAGTGTATAAGATGTTCTGTGATGCGATCCGTACAGGACTTGAAATGCTTACGCAACTTTATAAACCGTGGCAGATTGCGATTATTGTTGCGGAATTTATACTTATGTTGGTAGTTTCTCTGTTTCAGACACTTGTGATGCCATATGCAGCAATGGCGGTAGGTCAACGCTTTAAAAGTAAAATCGGCGGCGCAGTACTCACCTATATAA
>JAZREH010000120.1:0-1906 GCA_045660705.1 Acutalibacteraceae bacterium | reverse complement strand
GAAGACGTTTACGAACCATATCTTATGCAGATTGGTTTTCTGTCAAGAACGCCGCGCGGTCGATGTGCGACGGCGCTCGCCTATGAACATCTTGGTTTAAATTCACCAAACACACAACAATCGCTTATTTAAGGAGTTATTATGAGGGCTGTTGAAGGTTTTAACGATTATGAACTTATCGACGCCGACGCGGGTCAGAAACTTGAGCGTTGGGGCGATATAATACTTATCCGACCCGACCCGCAGATTATCTGGAGTGAGGGTAAAAAAAGTCCGCTTTGGGACGAGGCGCACGCCGTTTATCACCGTTCAAACAGTGGTGGCGGATATTGGGAAAAACTGAAAAAGGTGCCCGATGTATGGAGTATCGCCTTTGAGGATCTTACTTTCAGGCTTAAACCGATGGGCTTTAAGCATACAGGTCTTTTCCCCGAACAGGCGGTAAACTGGCAGTATGCACGGGAACTGATTTCGGCGCAGAATCGTGAGATTTCGGTTTTAAACCTTTTTGCCTATACAGGCGGTGCCACCGTTGCCTGCCTTAAGGCGGGGGCTCGTGTTACCCACGTTGATGCATCAAAAGGAATGGTGCAGTGGGCAAAGGAAAATGCCGTCGCATCGGGTGTTGCCGACCGAAATGTCCGTTGGCTTGTTGACGACTGTGTAAAGTTTGTAAAACGTGAACTTCGCCGCGGCAACCGTTACGATGCGGTTATTATGGACCCGCCATCTTACGGCAGAGGTCCTACGGGCGAGGTATGGAAACTCGAACAGCAACTGTCCGATCTGCTCTGTGATGTGGGCAAACTTTTGTCGGACGATGCAGTTTTCCTGTTCCTTAATTCCTATACGGGCGGTCTTTCGCCGACAATTTTAAACTATATGGTAAAACAAAATTTGCCAAAGGGAAATGGTGTCGAGGTCTTTACCGACGAAATCGGTTTAAAGGTCAGCGCACGCGACATTATACTGCCCTGTGGCAACACAACAGTGTGGAAGAAGTAAAGAATGGATAATATTATTGAGGTAAAAAATGTAACCTTTGAGTACACCGACGGCGAGCGCCGCAATACCGTTATCGAGGATTTCAGTATCGATATAAAGCGGGGCAGTTTTACGGTTATACTCGGACATAACGGGTCGGGTAAATCGACCCTTGCAAAACTTTTAAACGGACTATATAAACCCGCCTCGGGCGAGGTATTGGTCGACGGCATCAGCACAAACGACGAGGCGCACGAAATTGACATAAAGCGGCGTGTCGGTATGGTGTTTCAAAATCCCGACAACCAACTTGTCGCCTCAATCGTTGAGGAGGATGTCGCGTTCGGTCCTGAAAACTTGGGGTTTGAGCCCGAGGAAATCCGCCGTCGGGTAGATAATGCACTTCAATGTGTCGGGATGAGCGAGTTTGCGCGCTCGACACCACACAGGCTTTCGGGCGGACAAAAACAGCGTGTTGCCATTGCGGGAATACTTGCAATGACCCCCGAATGTATCGTTCTTGATGAGCCGACGGCTATGCTTGATCCCAAAGGTCGCGCCGAAATTATATCGACCGTAGAGCGTCTTAACCGCGAAAACGGTATTACCGTTGTGCTTATAACCCACTTTATGGAGGAGGCACAAAACGCCGACCGTGCGGTGGTTATGGATAACGGTAAAATCATTGCCGATGCCACCCCGCGTGAGGTTTTCAGCAATGCAAAGATGCTCAAAAGTGCAGGTCTTGACCTGCCGCAGACCACCGAACTTTTGTACCGCCTTAAAGAGTGTGGACTTTCGGTTACCACCGATGTAATTTCTATTAAAGATACTGCCGATGTTATTTTCAGGGCAGTGGGAGGAAAATAAATTGTCAACAGTTTTAGAGGTTGTAAACCTCACGCATACCTATGACGGTAAT
>JAZREH010000119.1:0-4261 GCA_045660705.1 Acutalibacteraceae bacterium | reverse complement strand
ACAAAATACCACTATTATTTTTCGAAAAAATGTGATGTTTTTTTGTTATTATACAAAACTTCAACAATATCCATCCTGTACGCAAACTTAAACGAAAACCGCCAGTCCAATACAGAATTGAACTGGCGGGTTAATTTGGTTTTTTGTGTTTACTAACTATTGACTATTTCACAAGAAATTTAACCCTGCAGTGTTTTTGTCGAGTTAAAATATTACCACTTTCCTGTCAGCATCCATTTACGGATATATGCAAGGTCAGAAGCAAGCAACTTGCCGTTGTTGTCAATATCGGCGGCAAAGGTATCATTCTTGCCGTCGGCGAGCATTTTCTTTGTCCTGATGATATCTCTTATATCGACAACATCATCCTTATTGGCATCGCCGTATTCGTAGGCTTCGTGATTGAAGAAATCAACGTACCGCGAAAGTGAGAACGTGTCACCCGCTTTCATACCTGCGGTAATATCACGCAGGAAAAGAGAAATGCCACCAGAAGCAACGTTACCTGACGCGAATACCTTGTCAAAGTTGCCGTTTACCGAGAAATCAGAACGTGCAAGACGAATCTCCTGCCAACCGTCTGCACCCTTTACGGACACGGTTGCCTTTATGGCTTTATTTGAACTGGATTCCAACAGTTCAAATAAAAGGGTTATATCATTTTGGGTTTTTATCCAGAAACGCAACTCGGCATTCGGATTATAAACCACCCAATGCGCAAACTCATCATACGGAACATTGTCCTGATGGGTAAAGCCAACCTGTTTTTCACTGTATGTGGTTATATCAAATTTCGATGTTGCGGTATAGGTTACAATATTCTTGAAGAACGGAGTATCATTGGTGGTAGATGTGGTTCTTGTAATATATCCCTGACCGTCACTTTTCCAGTTTGTGTCTTTATTTAAGGTTGTAATCCCCTTATATTCGCGGTCGAAATCGGTGGTGATTTCTGATGTGAGTTTATGGTCGTGGAATTCAAACCGACTTACATAAACAGTACCTCCGGTGGTGTTAAGGAAACCGTTTGCGGCAGTTGTTAAAAAGCCTACACGGCAAACCGAAGAATTACCGTTGCCAAAATATGCGAAGTTACCAACATTCGTAAATTGACTTGCGGATATTCTTATTTCTACCCATCCGCTATTCGCAGGTAAAGTTATTGCTTGGGTTGATTTTGCCTGAATATATTTCGTGTTTACACCGTCAGCCTTTGCGGTAGCCCCGTAAATATATGGTTGGAATTTAAGCGGTTCATCGCCGTCATTTTTAACATAGAAACGTAGGTCACCGTTATTCTTTTTCCATGCGTACATTTGGTTATGATTGTTTTCGTCAGCGGTTAAGTTGATAGTAGCAAATGCAAATGTTCCCGAGTAACCATTATTCACGGGGGCAGTTATTTTATACACCGATTGGTCATAGGGTATATGAATGTTGTCATATACGGTTGTTTGGGTGCAAGAGAGTTTTGTTTTGTAGGTAGAGTTTATATCGGCTGTACCCAAGGTGCTTACAACAACAGGATTGCATTTGTACTCTTTGGCGATATAAAACATAGCATTTGGAATATACTCTTTCGTATAGAAGTTGTACCCCTTAAACAAAACGTAATCCGTATAATGTTCGACGATGAATCCCTCGTACGATTGGAAACTTTGCGAAACCGAGGGTGCGCCTATAACGGTGTGGTTGTCGGCGGAGTGTATTGCCATATCGGAACGGAAAGGATAGTGGGTATGTCCGCACAAATGAATAACAGGGTACTTATCGAGTATTTCGTAAAGTGCCGCAGAACTTTTCGGATACCTGTTGTAGTTACCGGGATCTTCAGGTGTAGCGCCTAAAAGACCGCTTTCAAGCGTTGCATAGTGGAAAACCAAATACGCCTGACCGTTCTTTGAATCGATGTTGTAATACTGATTAAGAACCTTATCAATCCACGAAAGTTGCTTGTCGGATAACGCAACGTCCTTTTCGCTTGTTCCGGGAGTTTCATTATATTCTTTAAATGCCGAAACAAATATGTATAAATCGCCCTTATATTCAAGGGTGTAGTCGGTATCAAGTGTGTATGGAACCTGTGTTACGGTGCCGTCCTCTGCAGTAACGCTTTCGTAAAGTATGGTTTCGTCCTCAGCACTCGGGAGAGAAACGACGTACTCGTTACCTAATTTGTGGTTTGGATTAGCAAAATTCGGTATTGCGTTTTGTATGTTGATAACCGCCTGCTTGTCGGTTACGGCACTGTTTGCAAACGAAATGTCGTGGTTACCGAGTGTCGGCCAGAAGGTTATGTCGGAATATGCGGAAGTATGCAGACTTTTATACATATTGTAACCGTCTGTATTGCCCAAACAGGTGATATCACCTGATACCGTTATCACCTTGCTGTCAAGTTCGCGCATCGTTTTTAAAATCGAATTGAACGCCGTCGGCTGACGGTCGCCACCGAAATTCGCATCGTTTCCGAAGTGTGTGTCCGAAACGTGTACAGAAGTGTACTTTAATTCGCCCGCATTAAGACTTCGCCAAGCGGGGATTTCAAACTCGGTAATAAGGTTGCCGTCTTGTGACAGGTAAAGTTTGGTTGCGCTTTCGGGAATAAGGGTTTTGGCGGTCGTTTTGTAGGTGAGTTTTCCCGTAACCTCGTCCGCGACGGTGAAATCGTTCTTTGTTGCAAGCGCATCAAAGCCTTGAAGCGCGCCGTTATCGTCGCCCCAATAAAGGCGGAAGTTTTTGTTGGAATAATCGGCATCTGTAACGGTAACGGTACCGTCGGCACGACCCACAAAATTAGTAGAAAATTTATAATCAAAAAGGGGTAGTGTGGATACAGAAAGCGTTACAGTGCGTGTGGCATCACCAACCGTAAAGGTAAGTTCTAAACATCCCTCCGACGTAGCGGTAGCGGGTGAAAGAGCAAAATTCGTAACAGCAAATTTAAGGTTGCCACGCTTTAATTGGCGTTCTGCTATTGCAATAAGGTCTGTTTCCTTTGTATAGTTTGTAATAACGCTTGTGCGGATTTTTTCTTCAATTGCAGTTGCGGCGGCTTCTTCGGTTTGCGATGCGACTGCAGGCTCTTCAAACACAACAAGATATGGTATAAGATTTTCGGCGTCATCTTTCCAGTTAGTGCTCATTTTGCCCGAAAGAGCACCGCAAAGCATTTCATACTCCGAAACGATGATACATTTATCTATTGATGCGTGAAAGGCTTTCATATTCGGGGTTGCATAGTAGTAAATGTCGGAATCAGAATAACAGTTTGTAAGTTCGCCTCCAAGATTAGCACCTCGGTGGTGAGAAGTTATTGCGCCCACATAACCGGGATATTTGGCATCGATTTTGCCGACACTTATGCAATTATCTGCTTTGCCCGATTTTTCCACATTGCCTAAAATTCCGGCAGCACTTAAAGAACTCCCCGTCAGACCTCCCGACGTTGATGAAGCATTACCTGCGGTAATTTCGACATCTGCAAAGCAGTCATTTATATGCCAAGCGCCGGTTGAAGTGCCTACAAATCCACCTATGCGTGAATGGGGAGACGTGATATCGGTAATAGTGCCGTAAACGGCGCAATTACCTATTTTTCCGTTATTGATAGTTCCGGCAATGCCACCTATATACGAATAACCTACTGAATGTTTGGCACCGTTTATAACCTTAATTTCTTTAGGTACAAAGGTGTTGAAATATATATCGGTAAGTTTAATATTGCGAATCGTACCCGAAAGTGTGGCTACCAAGCCATAGGAAGAATATGTGCGTGATACCGCTTCATTTTTTCCGATATTCATACCCGAAAGTGTGTAACCGTTACCCTCGATAAGTCCCGTAAATGCAGAAACCTTACCGTCAACAACACCTATCGGCGTCCATTCGTTTTGTGAAAGGTCGATATCGTTGGCAATTTTATAGTATCCGCTTAAGGGATATGCCTCATCGTTACCGATAAGTGCCAATTCTTCGGCAGTTTCAATCAGAATATAGTTTGCAACCTCAGCCTGCTTTGCATAAGCGGTAAAGGTTGAAAGTATAGGAAAATACCCGTCGGCAGCCGACCAGACAGCCGCACCGTTTGAATCGGTCAGTGATGTAAGTGGCGAATAATTTGATGCGATACCGGCATCAACACTGTAAACCACCGCAACAGAGGCAACATCCTCCGCAAGTTGGGATGCATTATTTAAAACTATGCTTTTATCGGCAGCAAAGTTATTTTCAAGGGTTGCGTTGCATACAACTGTTCCCT
>JAZREH010000118.1:0-7956 GCA_045660705.1 Acutalibacteraceae bacterium | reverse complement strand
CCCACCTCCTTGGCTCACAGAACGACATGGCTACGATCCGACTTCTGGCTTACCGGCAAGGATAACACCGAGATCGAGTTTGCTGCTGTCCGTGGTACACAGGGTCTTAAGCAGGCTACCGTTAACATCAACGGCTCTGACATTAAGGTTGCTGTAGCTTCTGGTGCTGCTGCCGCAAAGGTAGTTATGGACAGAATGAAGAACGGCAATCCCGACGGTTGGGCATTTGTTGAAATCATGGGTTGCCCCGGCGGTTGTGTAAACGGCGGCGGTCAGCCGATTCAGCCTCAGTATGTTCGCGATACTGTTGACCTTAAGGCAGTTCGTGCGAAGGCACTTTATGATCAGGATGCCGCGATGACTATCAGAAAGTCACACGAATCACCTGTTGTAAAGACCCTTTACAGCGAATGGTATGACGGTTTTGGCGGTCATAAGGCTCACCACGACCTTCACACTACCTATGTCGCACGCGAAAAGTACGGCAAATAATAGTTAAAAATCAAGGCGGAAACTTCGGTTTCCGCCTTTTTTAATAAAACAAAAAATACAGACCTGTGGACTTTCACAGGTCTGTATTTTTATTCTGTAGGAGTTGCGTAAAGATGGTCTTTGTCAATAAAGTGCAGTTTTTCGAAACAAAGGGTGCGCTCTTTTTTAATTGCGGCGGGACGGTTTCGGTTGTAGAAAATATAGTATTCACCGTTGTGACGGATTATCTGTCCGTGCGATACACCTTGGAATGTGTTTTCACCGCTTAACAAAATATTGTCGTCGTGCGGAACATAAGGACCGTCGATTTTATCTGCCCACGCATACCGTATAAGAGAACGCGGGTCAGAACTGTTGTAACAGGTCCATGTAAGGACATACCGTCCGCCGATTTTATTTATACGCGAACAACCGTTAAAGCGGGTTATATCCTCCTTTGTAGCATCAACCCCCGCCAGAATATGTTGCGTAAGTTGCTTTAATGCACCTTTTTGCCGCACATAGTTTTCGCCGAGTTCAAGTTCCATAAAATAACATTTTGTAAGGCCGCAGGTAAGAAATACACGACCGTTTTCGACAATAAAGTGCGGGTCAAAGGGGAGGAAGATGCGTTCAATAGTGCAATCGGTTATAAGTTTGAAATCACCAAGCGGTGTGTCCGACTTGCAGAAAACAAGGTTTTCCTTGTCACAGAAAACAAGGTAGTACATACCGTGGTATTTTACGACCGACGGTGCCCATGCGGCGGTGCAGTTTTTAAGTTCGGACTCCTTGGCGTTGAATATCGAACGCGGATTTGACCAGTGGAACAGATCTTTGGAAGAAAAACCGTATACTATAGGTGTTTCCCAATATGCGGTAGGATACAGATAGTAATTATCGCCGTCTTCAAGAATAAACGGGTCGGCCCAGTCGCCTGGGATAAGGGGATTATGCCGTTTGGCAAAACCGAGGGTTTTGCCGCTGTTAAGGGTGTATGGAAATTTCTTTGTGCTTGCAGGTATGCTGTCCTCTGCCGCCATAATTACGGCGGAATAAAGCGAATCACTGACCTTTGATATCGGATATATGTTGGAGGTGATTTCGCTTGGCGTTGACGCCGCAAGGCATACTACCGAAAGGGTGTCGGGTATCGACATGCCGAGGTCCTGTGCACGGGCAATAATCGGTTGGGCTGTCTGTTCGTCCTGACAGATGCATACGGTAAATTTGTTGAGGGGTACCGAATTTACAACAGAGTTTACCGTTTCGGGCGTATACCAATAAAATTTTATGTTGTCAAGATTTATATTGTGGTCTGCGGCGCAACGGGTTATACCGCGGTAGAATTCGTATGCGCAACTGCTTTTGTCTTCAAGCAGGCAAACAATGTTTCGGTGTGAAAGACCTGCAATGCGCTCGGTCATTGAGTATGCAGATGCATAATCCTCGGCGCCTATAAAGGGGAATCGGCTGTATGCCTCACCGAAAAAGAGGCAGGGGACACCGCGCGCAATAAAGTCGTCAAAAAGTTGTGAGTTTACAGACGGCAGACTTGATTGGTATGCTACAGCAAGAATGGCATCGATATTCGCGTCGTCAAGTTCCTCAAGGGTACGGCGTTCTAAATGGGTTGAGTAGTTGGTTGAACGCACCGTAAGAAAACAGCCTTTTTTAACAAGCATATTTTCAACCTCGTCAAAAATTGCCGAAACAATAGGGCTGTTAAGGGAGGGAAAGAGGAAAGCGGCTTTTTTAAGTTCCCTTTCCTTGCGACGGTTACGGCGGTTTACATATCCTGAATAGTTAGTATATACACCGCTTCCGTGTATGCGCTTCACAAGATTTTCGTTTTCAAGCATTGAAATAGCCTGACGAACTGTAGGACGGGATACACCGAACATATCGCAGAGGGCATTTTCCGATTCGATTTTTCCACTTTTATAAAAGGAATTATTGATATTATTTAATAGGTAATTGTAAATAATCATATATTTACTTGTATCAGACATTTGAGCACCCCCAAAAATCAAAAAATCAATGTTACTGTATGTATAATACCCCATAAAACATATATCTGTCAACAATCTTTTTGCCGTAAGAGGGGTTAAAAACCAAGAGAATGACAAACTTGTATATACAAGATTATAGGAAAAGAGTTCAAAAAGTTCCATTTATTGCTACAAAACAAAAAATATTTTGAAAGGTATTGACAAACAAATGTAGAAATGCTATTATAATATCGTAACAACTATACAAAAGTTGTAAATACAAGTTGTGGAGGAATAAAAAATGAAACTGGTAAAGAGAGGCTTAATTTTCATTTTGTGTCTTGCTTTGTCACTTCCGCTTGTTGCTTGTGGCGACAAGGAAAAGGGCGGCAGTAAGCACAAGGGTGAGGTTATCACCGTAAAATTCGGCACACACGCGATTGCTGACGATGACCCTACATATGTGGACCCCGTTACGGGCGATTACGGTATGAAACCGGATGATAGGGAAGCATACGCTGCGGCAATGGAAAAGGTTGAGGAAGAACTCGGCGTTAAGATTGAGTGGATTGAGTGGTCGGGTCCCGTTGTAACCGACGGTATCTACACCGATATACTTAAATCGATGCTTGCGGGCGACCCGATTTGTGACCTTGCACTTTGCTGGCCCGATGCAAAGGCTACCGTTTTACAGCAGAATGTTTTTCAGGAACTTGACGGTTATGCTGATATGTTCAAGGGTGAAGAATATGATTGGATGTGGATGCCGGGAACATTCGGAAAGCATTACTTCCTGAATCCCGACCGCCGTCTTTTCGGTGCAGGTCTTTCCTTTAATATACAGATGATTGAAGCTGTTGATGCGCTTAAAGATTCGTCGGGTAACACCATTTATCCTACCGACCTTTATAAGCAGGGTAAGTGGACCTTCAGTACATTTAAGGATTATCTGACTAAAATTCAGGCATATTATAGCAATAAAAAATCCCCCGTATCACAAAATCAGATACAGGCGTGCCAGACCGCACAGTTTTCCGCTGCCGCGATAACAGGTTGCGGCGGATATATCGTTGACGAAAACGGTAAACTGGGCGTCGCAGAACCCGAGGCAATCAAGGGTGTCAGATATATCAAGGAACTTCTTGATGCGGGACTTCTTGTCAGCCCGCGTTACGGCGTAGATAACCCCACCGGCCTTCCCGGTCAGGATATTACTGCTGCATTCGTAAACGGTGATTCGGTATTCACAGGTATTATAACTTGGGGTACAGGTTATGTTGGCAGCGCCCTTGCCGAACGCGGTGAATCGATGGGTATGGTACCGTATCCCGTATCCGACGAACAAGTCGGTAAGGTTTCGATGATAAGTGGTTCTTACTCTGACGGTTGCGGAGTTCTTCGCGGTATCGGTGAAGAAAGAACCAAGCGCGTTCTTGAGGCGTTCAAAATGTATTATCACACCTTCTACTGTGAAAAGTATGATATTGATTCGCTTGAAAACTTCGTGGAAAAGACGGGCGAACAGGCGGCAATCTTCGACGGATACGATATCTATCACGAAAAGATTGGTGCCGATATCCTTGATGTTTATAAGGCGTATTGGGGTACCAAGTGCACACCGTCGCTTTCGGACTACGCCCTTTCTATGGAATGGGGTACCGAAATTGTAAACCGTTCTCTCTTTAACCTTGGTCTTCCGGAGTATTCGGTTGCAATCAAATCGAAACTGCCTGAACTTGAGGCAAAAATCACCGCACTTAAAGAGGCTGTTTCAAGCGGCAAACTCAACGACAGTGAAGCACCGAAGGTTACACAGTTAAACATCATTCCCGCGGCGCTGAATTCAAGCGAAAAGGATATTACCTCAAAGATTATGGATTATATCAAGGTTTCCGATGCGGCGGAGGGTGACCTGAGTGGCGATTCGGTAAAACTTGACACATCAAAGGTCAACTTCGGTAAAATCGGACAGTATACTGCGACTGTTACCGCTACCGACGGGTCGGGTAACGAAACAAAAGCAGATGTCAAGGTTGCGGTTTATAATCCCGACAACAAAACTCCGCCGACCATCACGATTCTTGACCCCTACCGTGTTCTCAAACAGGGCGAGGAGTTAGACGAGATAGACTGGGCAGGCGACTTTATCAAATCGGCACTTGATGCAAACGGATTTGATGTAAGCGGAAATATCAGTGTTGATACATCGGCGCTTGATATCAATGCCGAGGGTGAATATAATATAACCTTTAAGGTTAAGGATTTCGTAGGTAACGAGGCTACAAAGGAACTTCAGGTTGCGGTAGTTAACTACTAATAAAATACAGATAGACTTATGTCAGGAGGAGTAGTATGAAAAGGTTTATAGCAAGCCTGCTTACTTTGGCGGTGCTGTCGGCGTCTTTGCCGACAGCCGTGTTTGCGGCAGAGGATAAGCGTGATACTGCTTCTCCTGATGTTTTTGCCGAATATGTGTCTGACGATTATCAGAAGTATCTTGATTTTTACGGATATAAGGGCGAAACGGTCGATGGCGGAATAACGGTTGATATAAACGACTTTGTGACCGAGGGAATAAAGGCTCAAATAACAGACGGTTATATCCGCACCGACGAACTTGGAAAAATCACATGGAACTTTACTGCACAAACTGCAGGTTTTTACAATATAAAGGTTGAATACTGCCCCGACGAGGAGGGCAATTCCGAAATAATCCGTTCGGTTTATATCGACGGAAAGATTCCGTTTGACGGAATGAAAAAGCAGATATTTGGGCGCTGTTTTGACAATAACACATCGACCCCGAAAATCATTGACGGCAACGAACTAAGAAATGAGGCGGTCGAGGTTTATGAGTGGCGCGAAACATTCCTTAAAGACAGCGAAAGTAAGTCGGTTTCTCCATATGCGGTATACCTTACCGCGGGTGCGCACACCGTAACATTTGAAACCAAAAAAGAACCGCTGCTTAAGATAAAATCCATTGTCTTTTGTTCTGCACAAAAGATTTACAGTTACTCTGAAGTTAAAGACGAATACGAGTCGAGGGCATATGACGGCGACCCCGTCACATATCAGGCGGAACGCTGTGACGATATGACCCTTGCTATATATAAATCCTCTGCTTCTATTGAGGCAATCACCGATTACACCAGTGCTTATACCGAGCCGTATCATCCATATCTTACCCGTCTTAACACGATGGGCGGTATCCGTTGGCAGACACCGGGCGAGGTTGTAAACTGGAAAATCAATGTAAAGGAGGCAGGAACATATGCGATATCGCTTCGTTCAAGACAGAGCGGTAACCGCGACCTTGTTTCCTACCGCAGTGTAAAGGTAAACGGCAAGACCCCGTACATCGATGCACAGAACATTGGCTTTACATACAGTGCAAACTTTGAAAATAATGTCCTGAAAAGCGGTGACGAAGTTCTGCTTTTCGACTTTAAAGAGGGCGAAAACACCCTTTCTATGGAGGTTGTAACGGGCAGTCTTTCTCGCCCTGTTTCCGAGGTTTCAAAGGCACTTGATTCACTTAACGAACTCTACAGGCGTGTAGTTCAGATAACGGGTGTTTCTCCCGATAAGTTTGTTGACTACGATATATGCGATAAAATCGACGGCTTTGCCGAAGCTGTCGCCGCCGAAGCCGAAAGACTTTACGGCGTTGTCGATTATATGATGACGCTTACAGGTGAAAAGGGTTCTCTTACGGCACTTCTTGAAAAGACCGCGATACAGTCTGAAAATATTTCAAAAGACCCTGAAGATGTTATAAACCAACTTTCAACCTGGAAAAACAACATTTCCTCGCTTGGAACATGGATAATCCAGATTGAGGGTATGCCGCTTGAGGTTGACAGTATTACACTGTTTGCCAAAGACGGCGAAAAAGAGTTACCCAAATCCGAACCCAATTTCTTTGTTCGCCTTTATTACGGTGTTATCAGGTTTTTTGCATCTTTTGTCACCGAGTATGTTGACCAAAGTGCTGATAAGGATAGGGGCGTTACGGCGTGGATAACATCGGGCAGAGATCAGGTTAATATCCTTAAAGGTCTTGTAAGTTCCGATTTTTCGGGCAAGGATTCGGCAAATGTTACGGTACAGCTTGTACCGGCGGATGTTGTACTGCCCGCTACACTTTCGGGCAACGGTCCCGATGTGGTTGTCAGTATGCCGTATACATCGGTTGTCGATTACGCAATGCGTAATGCCGTTGTTGACCTGTCAAAACTTGATGGCTTTGAAGGGATTGCGGCTAAATATCAGAAGGGTGCTATTGATACGACCTCTTATCAGGGCGGAATTTACGGCATCCCCGAAACACAGGTTTTCCCTGTAATGTTCTGCCGTGATGATATTTTTGCTGAACAGGGACTTAAAGTTCCCAATACTTGGACCGAATTTGAGCAGGTTATGTCTGAACTCAATTCCGATAATTACGATGTTTATGTTGCGGGAACGGCACTTTATCCGTCGCTTGTTTTCCAGTATGGCGGCAACCTTTACGAGGGTAGCGGCAACGATTACGGTATCGCAAGCGGACTGGGTTCCAACGAGGCGATGACTGCATTTAAGCAACTTACAAAGTTGTTTACAACATACAGCATCCCTGTTGTATCGGACTTTGCAAACCGTTTCAGAACGGGTGAAATGCCGATTGGTATTGCCGATTATACCATCTATAACACCCTTGAACTGTTTGCCCCCGAAATAAAGGGTCTGTGGTCTATATACGAACTGCCGGGTGTGGAAAATGCCGACGGCACTATTAACCGCAGCAGCGTATCAACAACTACCGCTACCATAATACTTAGCGACACCGACAACCTTGAGGGTGCTTGGGAATTTGTACAGTGGTGGCACGGTGAAAAGATTCAACTTTCATACGCAAGACAACTTGAGGCACTTCTTGGCGCATCGGGCAGATATGCAACGGCATCGATTGATATTGCGCGCCAACTTAACTGGGAAACAGCTTCGTTAAGTTCGCTTGAAAGCCAGTTTAAAAACACCGTTGCGACACCTATGGTGCCGGGTCACTATATGACAACGCGTATGATAAGCAACGCCTTTAACGAGGTTGTTACAAACGATAATTCAATCAGCCCGCGTGAGGCGCTCTATCTTAAGATAGCGACCATTAACGAGGAACTTACCAAAAAGCGTAACGAATTCGGTCTTTCGACCGTAAGGAAACAGTGAGGGGAGTGTGAGCAGTGAAAGAAAAGAGCAGACTTTTTTCGGAAATTAAAAAATACAGGTACAAATATCTGATGCTCACCCCGTTTTTGACACTGTTTTTTATGTTCACCATACTTCCCATCGCCGCGGTTATCGTACTTAGTTTTACTTCGTTTAATATGCTTGAATTTCCCGAATGGGCGGGACTGAAAAACTATATTTCCCTGTTTGTCAGGGACGATGTCTTTTTGATTGCGGTAAAAAACACGATGCTTTTTGCCGTCATAACGGGACCCATCAGTTA
>JAZREH010000117.1:0-2639 GCA_045660705.1 Acutalibacteraceae bacterium | reverse complement strand
GGTGGGTGTTTGAATGGTTTTCGATCCTGTGGCCCGCATCAGACAGTTGCTTTACTGATTCGGGGTACTTATCCACCCACGCGCCGACCACAAAAAAGGTTGCGGGCACGTCGTACTCTTTTAGTATGTTTATAAGTGTTTCGGTATCGTCGTTACCCCACGCCGCATCGAAACTGATTGCGATTTGTTTCTTTTCGGTTTCGCCACAGTAAATCGGAAGTTTTCGGTCGGTGTCGGCAAATGTTACTGCCGAGCCAACCGATACCGCGATAAGTGCCGCGATAAGCGAAAAGCACAGCATAAGATGTTTTCGTGTTATTATTATGTATTTCATAGAAAACGCCCCTCTCACAAAATAAGTATGTTTAACGGCTTGTATGGTATTACTTTTTTGAGTCCGAAAAACAAAAGTCAGTAAAAGTCAAACTTTTTTATGAAAAACTATTGACATTTGCAAAATATTGGTTATAATAATAATTGTTAGCACTCGACACGTTAGAGTGCTAATCCGCAAAAAATACATAAAAACTTCTTCGGAGGTGGGGGAAACGGAACTCAGCGCTAGAAAACAGGCTGTCCTTGCGGCGGTTGTTAAGGCGTATATTCAGACGGGGGAACCTATCGGTTCTAAAATCCTTACCGAACTTATTGAAAACGCGCCGTCGCCTGCCACACTTCGAAACGAAATGAACGAACTGTGTTCGCTTGGCTTTCTGCATCAACCACACACCTCGGCGGGCAGGGTGCCGACCGAATCGGGTTATCGACTGTATGTCGATTCGCTGATGAAACCCGCAGGGATTTCTGAAAACGCAAAAAGTATTATTGATTCACGTCTTGATACATCCGACTGTGATTCTCGCACACTTCCGAAAATGGCCGCCGATGTTCTGTGTGAACTTACGGGACTTCCGTCGATTGCGTGCTATCCGATTGATTCGGGCGTCTACCTTAAAAGCGCACAACTGCTTCCTACGGGCAAACACGCGGCGGTACTGCTGATTATTACATCCGACGGGCGCACATTAAGCCGTGCCTGCCGACTACCGACGGGCTACACACCGCAACTGGCAAGTGAGTTTGAGCAGATTTTCACATTACGGCTTAAACGACGACCGCTTTTAGGGTTTACAAGGGCTGATTTACAGGGCATTGTTGCCGCGGCGGGAATCGGCGCATTTGAACTGACGCCCGTTATCGCACTTCTTTTTGAGATGATTGCAGAAATCGCCGACGGTGCAATCGCAATCAGCGGTGCATCTGAACTGTATAACGTATGCGGTGAAAAGGGCGCGCGCCGTCTTCTGACCCTTGCGGACAACGGCGAACCGCTTTTGTCGGCGGTCTGTATGCGGCGTAATCCTACCGAAGTATTCTTCGGAAATGACATCGGGTACGATGGGCTTTTGCACATCGCCTTGGTGGTTTCAAAATATTATTCGCTGGGTAAATACTGTGGAAGTATCGGTATTATAGGTACGGGCAGAATGTCCTATGAGCAGATAATTCCATATGTTGAATACACCGCGGCGCGGCTTTCTGAGGTTATGAGCGCAGCGGCAAAGGATTTGGAGGATTGATTTTGTGTCTGATGAGATAAAAAATCAGGAAACAGAACAGGAAACCGAAAACACACAACCTGTTCCCGAAAAGAAAGAAAAGAAAAAAAGCAAAAAGGAAAGTGAAATTGAAAAACTGACGGCAGAACTTGAGGCAAAGAACGACTTGCTTATCCGTACTGCCGCGGAATTTGACAATTTCAAAAAACGCACCGAACGGGAGCGCGCGGGTATCGCGGAATATGCAAAGGCAAGCATAATAAAGCAACTTTTGCCAATACTTGATAACATTGACCGCGCCGCCGCTGCCGATAAGGATAGTCCTGATTATATTAAGGGTATCGAACTTATTGTAAAGCAGTTTTCTGCACTTGGCGAAAACCTCGGCATTGTTGAAATCGGTGCCGTCGGTGATGCCTTTGACCCCACCTTGCACGAGGCGGTTATGCATATCGAGGACGAAAATTTAGGTGAAAATGTCATTTCACAGGTACTTCAAAAGGGTTATAAACTTGGCGATACGGTTGTAAGAGCCGCTATGGTACAGGTTGCAAATTAATTTATAAAGGTTTATTATTTAGGAGGAAATTTATTATGGGTAAAATTATTGGTATTGACCTTGGTACATCAAACTCTTGTGTATCGGTTATGGAGGGCGGCGAGCCCGTCGTTATCGCAAACGCTGAGGGTTCAAGAACAACCCCGTCGGTTGTTGCTTTCTCCAAAACAGGCGAGCGTATGGTAGGTCAGGTTGCAAAGCGTCAGGCTATTACCAACCCCGACCGCACAATCAGTTCTATTAAGCGTGAAATGGGTAGTAACTACACCGTTGAAATCGACGGCAAGAAATACACTCCGCAGGAAATTTCTGCTATTATTCTTCAGAAACTTAAGACCGATGCCGAGGCATATCTCGGTCAGAGTGTATCCGAGGCGGTTATCACCGTTCCCGCATACTTCACCGATGCACAGCGTCAGGCAACCAAGGATGCAGGTAAGATTGCAGGTCTTGACGTTAAGCGTATTATAAATGAGCCGACTGCTGCCGCTCTTGCATACAGCATTGACAAGGAAGATGAC
>JAZREH010000116.1:0-1467 GCA_045660705.1 Acutalibacteraceae bacterium | reverse complement strand
TAAAAAGGTCGCTATGATATCGGTTGCCTGGCAGCCCGGTATGTTTTCCGTAAGCCGTCTGTACGGCGGGCCTATTCTGCCCGACGGAAAGGACTATACCTTCTGGCGAAAGGCTGTAAGTCAGGGACATTCCGATGCAATAAGACGGATTGAGGGTGTTATTGATGCAAGGCAGTACACCTGTCCTGTTGAGGCGGCGGGCGATGCCGTAAGAAGCGGCAAAAACCCCGAACTTTCCACCCGCGAAAAGCACACCCGTCTGTGCTTTGTTGTCGCAGAGGAGGGCGCCGACCTTGCCCGCATCGAAAATGAGATAAAGACGATGCCCAAATACTTTGCCGATTATGATACTACAGTAAACTTTATATCACAGGAAGAACTTGACCGCGACCACAAGGGGATTCCCCACGGCGGCATTGTTATCCGCACAGGCAAAACGGGAAACCAATGTGAAAACGGGCATATTATTGAGTATAAACTGACCCTTGATTCCAACCCCGAATTTACCGCAAGCGTGCTGGTTGCCTATGCAAGGGCGGTAAACCGTATGTATAACAGGGGCGTTGTCGGTTGCAAGACGGTGTTTGATGTTGCGCCGATTGACCTTTCTCCGCTTTCGCCCGAACAGGCGCGCGCCACACTGCTTTAAGAGGTGTATTATGAAATACAGTTTTGCTGATTTTAAAATTGAGATTAACAACCGATACGAGCGTATTGTAAGGCAGTGCGCCGATTACGAGGCGGAATTTGACACTCCCGACCTTACGGTTGGAATGACCGATGCCGATTTTGCCTATGAACATTCGGTTGCCGACGGTACATATTCCGATGCATATATCGAAACCATCGGTGTATACCGTAAACTTGCCGAGTGGCTGCCGAAAAACAATGCGTTTTTGCTTCATTCGGTGGCGGTCGATGTTGAGGGTACGGGAATTGCTTTTGCGGCTCATTCGGGTACGGGAAAGACCACCCATATGCGCCTGTGGAAGCAGTATTTAGGTGACAAAATGACGGTGGTAAACGGCGACAAGCCGATTGTCCGCTTTTTTGCCGATGAGGAGTGCCCGTATGCCTACGGAACACCGTGGAACGGCAAGGAGGGTATGGGTCAGAATATGCGCACCCCGATGAAGCATATCTGTTTTATCGAACGCGCCAAGGAGAATAGTTGCGTACCGATGCTCTCGGGCGAGGCGGTTGACCTTATATTCAATCAGGTGTATATGCCCAAAGACCCGATGGCGGTGCTGAGTACTATGCAACTGATAAACCGATTTATCGGCAGGTGCAGGCTGTGGAAAATCAGATGTAATATGGATATTTCTGCCGCCGAAACTGCATATAAAGCCATTTTTGAAAAGGAATAATACATATTTTGAGGCGACCTCTGCGGTCGCCTTTTTTTATTGGTTACGGTTTTGGCGGATAAAAATAAATGTGATATTTTACAGATAAATTTATCCT
>JAZREH010000115.1:0-1721 GCA_045660705.1 Acutalibacteraceae bacterium | reverse complement strand
ACCGAGTTTTGCCTTGGACTGGCTTTCAAACTGTGCATCGGGAAGTTTAACCGAAAGAACGGCGATAACGCCCTCTAAAATATCCTCACCCTTAAGACGGGCGTTGCCCTCTTTAAGTTTCTTAAAATCAAAGGCGTATTTGTTGTTAACATTGGCAAGACTCTGTCTGAATCCCTGTTCGTGCGTACCGCCGTCGATGGTGTGAAGTGTATTTGCAAAGGAAATTATCTTGCTATCGTAAGCCGTTGACCACAAAAGGGCAATTTCGGCGGTGCTGTCACCGTCAGAGCCTGAAAGATAGATAACATCGCTGTTAAGCCTATCTTTTTTAACGCCCTCAAGTATAAATTCAACATACGATTTTATACCGCCCTCAAAGCACAGGTCGTCGGTTCTGTCGGGCAGGTCGGCATCAGACCGCTTATCGGTCAGCACAACGCGGATACCCGCATTGAGGAAAGCCTGCTCACGAAGTCTTTGAAGCAGTGTATCGTAATCATATCTTGTTGTATCGGTAAATATAGTCGGGTCGGGTTTAAAGGTAACGGTGGTACCCGTTTCATTTGTATCGCCGATAACCTCAAGCGCGTTTACGACATTTCCTTTTTCATAGCGCTCGCGGTAGATATGCTCGCCGTCCTTAACCTCAACCTCAAGCCATCGGGACAGAGCGTTAACAACCGATGCACCAACACCGTGAAGACCGCCCGAAACCTTGTATCCGCTTCCGCCGAACTTACCGCCCGCGTGAAGTATGGTAAATACAACGCTTACGGTAGGAATACCTTTTTGAGGATGGATTCCGACAGGGATACCGCGTCCGTTATCGGTAACACGGATAATACCGTCGTCTAAAAGGTCAACCGTAATTTTGTCACAGAAGCCTGCAAGCGCCTCATCAATAGAGTTATCCACAATCTCATACACAAGATGGTGAAGACCCCTCTCTCCCGTAGAACCGATATACATACCGGGGCGCTTTCTTACCGCCTCAAGACCCTCCAAAACCTGAATGGAACTTTCGTCATACGCTTCCTCAACAGGCTTTAAAATGTCTGCATCAAAACTCATACTTTTTCTCCTTTTCCTCATTTATTCGGTATCCTGCCCGCTTTTCAAGTGTTGTACTTGAAAGTTGGGTCAGATAAATGCTTTTTTTATCACCGCTGCTGCACAAAACAAATGCTTTTGGCAGTTCAAAGGTTACAGTTTCTACCTCGCCGCGCTTTTCGGCAAGGTTTAAAAATTTTCGCGAGTGTTTTGATATCGTGGTACTGTCAAGGTCGAAAATTCCCACAATATCCTTACTGTTTACGATGGTATCGCCGCCAAGATGTATATACATTAAACCACCCCGCCGTTTCTTATCTCAAAAATTTTGCCGCTTTTAAGTCCCTTTGTATTTGACGGGTCACAGCAGGTTAAAAACGACTGCATCCCCTCAATGTGGTTTAAAACATAGTTCTGGCGCGCGGGGTCAAGTTCGCTCATCACATCGTCAAGCAGGCATACAGGGTATTCACCCGAAATTTCGCGGATAACCTCCGCCTGTGCAAGTTTAAGGGCAAGCGCAACACTCCGTTTTTGTCCCTGTGACCCGTAACTTCGCGCCGAAACGCCGTTTATTTTAAAATCAAGGTCATCCCTGTGGGGTCCCACCGAGGTACTGCCCGTAAACATATCGTCGCGACGGGATTTTTTAAGTTCCTCTGATATATTAC
>JAZREH010000114.1:0-2825 GCA_045660705.1 Acutalibacteraceae bacterium | reverse complement strand
ATGTGTATGGGATTCGGGTGCAACGCGGCGGGGGTTATCGGTTGCAGAATAATCGATTCACCGCGCGAAAGGTTACTCGCAATTTTGACAAACAGTCTTGTCCCATGTAACGGGCGATTTCCTACCCTTATCGCACTAATAAGTATTTTCTTTATAAAAGGACACGGTATATTATCCTCCCTTATGTCGGCGCTTATGCTGACCGCCTTTATAGTGCTTTCGATACTTGCAACACTTCTTTCGACCAAGATTCTGTCAAAGACTTTGCTTAAAGGCTATCCGTCCTCCTTTACCCTTGAGTTACCGCCATACCGAAGACCTCAAATCGGCAAGGTTATCGTGCGCTCGGTTTTTGACCGCACACTTTTTGTACTTGGCCGCTCGGTTGTCGTAGCCATACCCGCGGGGCTTATTTTATGGCTTTTTGCAAACATTCAGGTGGGCGGTGCGAACATTCTGACCCATTGTTGCGACTTTTTTGACCCGTTTGCCAGACTGTTAGGACTTGACGGTGTTCTGCTTTGCGCATTTATACTCGGTTTCCCCGCAAACGAAACGGTTATACCCATAGCAACTATGGGCTATCTTGCACAGAGTACTCTTGGTGCGGCGCAAAACCTCGGCGATTTAGGGGCGCTTTTTACCGCAAACGGCTGGACACCTGTCACCGCGCTTTGTGTACTGATTTTTATGTTATTTCATTGGCCCTGTTCGACAACCCTTATTACAATAAAAAAGGAAACGGGCAAACTTAAATGGGCGACTATTGCCGCCGCCATTCCAACCGTTATCGGTATGTTGCTTTGTTTCGCGATAAAACTTGTTGCAGATTTAATTTATCTGTAATTGGCATATTCTGGCTTTATGTGGAATATCCATATAACAAGAAGAATTATGGAGTGAGGAAAAAATGGAACAAAAAATTTTAAAGACACCAGTTTATATAAACGAAAAGTTTTTCGAACAATCGGCAGAACAAGCGATTGATGTGGATTTTTCTCTGCCTGATTACTGTCCCGACATTTTAAAAATCCTTAAATGCCGCGCCGTACCGCGCATATCGTCACGCTCTATAAACGGGCGCACCGTGACGGTTGAGGGCTGTGTCACCATAAACTGTATCTATACCGACCAGCAAAATCGAATCTGTGCATACGAGTATCAGTATCCGTTCAGCAAGAACTTCGAGGTTGACTCTGACTGTGACGGTGCCGAATCAATTTGCAAGACCCGTTGTGAATATATTAACTGCCGCGCCGTCACAAGCCGAAAAATTGATATTCACGGTGCGGTATCAGTAACTCTTACTCTTAAAAAAAGAAAATGCACCGAAATTGTATCCGACTATGACGAGCCGACAACCGAACTGCGTCGCGCAAAGGCGCCCGCAACATCACCAATCGGCAAAAACGAAAAATATATAGTTCTTGAGGAAGAAATCGAGTGTTCAAGCGGTCAGCCAACCATCCGTTCTATCATCAGGTACGACGCCAACGCTGCCGTAAGGGAATGTAAGATTCTTGCGGGAAAGGTTATGGTAAAGGGAGAACTTGTCATCGGTATTCTCTACTGTGGCGAGGAAGGTGCGCCGCAAACGGTACGCTCTACCCTGCCGTTCAGTCAACTTATTGAGGTTGACGGTGTTAACGACGGGTGCGAGTGTGAAAGTTGCGCCGAGATTGCCTACATCGATATAAAACCGCGTTTTTCGGGCGACGGCGACGAAAAATGTTTCAGACTAAATGCAAAAATCCTTATTACAAGCGAGGCGTACTGCAACAACGATATCGACATAATCACCGATGCATATTCAACAAAATATTATTCCGATATATCAAAAAGCGATATCGTATTCGAGCGCATCTGCAAAAATGTATGCGAAACTTTCTCCTGCAAGAAAAACCTTGAATTCCCCGAAGACAGCCTTTGTGAAATCTGCGACATACGGTGCGATGCCGAAAGGCGTAGCGTAAACTTTGAAAACGGTGCGCTTTGTGTTGTCGGCACCCTTGTCGCCTGCGTAATCGCAAAGGATGCTGACGGTGTTATAAACTACTACGAAAAGCCGATTGATTTTGAATACAAGGTGCCCGTTGAGGACGGCGGCGAAATGATGCACTGTGACCCGAAAATCACGGTTTTATCCTGCGGTTACACACTAAACAGTACATCTTCAATGGAAATCAGATGCGAACTGTGTGTCTGCGCGGCGGTTTACGAAAGCCGCAAGATGCCGCTTGTTACCAACATTCACACCGACACAAAACAGATTGTTACGCGTTGTTCTTCGTCGGCAATGACCATTTGCTTTGCCACCGGCGGTGAAAACATATGGGATATCGCGCAAAAGTACGGTGCATCGGTCGAAGAAATCAAAAAAATCAATGATATATTGACCGACACGCTTGAATCATCCCGAATGATACTTGTTCCAAACTAAAAAAGTGGGTCCGAGGAAAACCTCGGCCCCTTCTCTTATTCAAGATTAAGATGTTTTTGAAGTTGTGTTCGGGCTATAAAGTACATAACCGATGTGATAACAGCACCGTAAAGTGTGCTAAATGCGAGAATCGCCACCGTCGAGCCATACATATGATTTTCAAGCACCTTGTTAAAATAGTCACCGAAAGGCATTGATACAAACATAATTACCATATCAACCGTTTCGATGGCGGAATACATTATTATATAGGTGAGTACTGCGCCGCCGATTTTACTTTTAAAGCGTTGACCTACCGCCATTGCTGCATATGGCATCACAAGTGTCTGAAACAGAGAAACTACCAACATAAGTATAAATTCCGCAACAATAATCGCAATCTGCC
>JAZREH010000113.1:0-3133 GCA_045660705.1 Acutalibacteraceae bacterium | reverse complement strand
TTTTTTTAATTTTTTTTAAAAATTTTTTCGCGCTCTTTTACAGTATATGCACGCCGCCGTTTTAATTACACTTTTTTGAAGTTTTTTATGCTTTCGGCGATTCTTTTTGCCGCCTGTGCGGCGCGGGCATAATATTCGTCAGCCGTTATATCGCCGTAAAATTCGGCGTTGCCGTTTTTAAACACTTCAAGCATAACAGTACCGTCAAAGCCGCTTTCGGCAATCTGCCGCGCGACCCGTTCAAAATCAATCGCGCCGTCAAAGGGCAGCATATGCTTATCGCCGTTGTGCACCTTGAAATTATCGTGTATATGAAGTGCCGTAAGCCTGTCGCCGAAAAGCGGCATAAAGCGGCGCCCGTAGGCAAAACATTCCTCGTGCCCTGTGTCAAAGCAGAAAACCGCCGTATCAAAACACTCCATCGCGAGGGCAAGGTTGGCAAGTTTGCGCTGATTTTCAAAGGCAATCTTTACACCTTTTTGGTCGGCGTAGTGCATAAGCCGTTCAAATCTTTCGTACCCGACATCGTTAACCCTTGGCGCGTTATCGCCCGCCGAAAGATGAACAATCAGAACAGGCACACCGTACTGTGCACACCTGTCAACCGAATCGGTAAGGCGCTTTAACATAACTTCGCCCTCGTCGCCCGACGACCACATATCGTTTATCTTATTAAACGGGGCGTGGTAGGTGTCGCATACGATTCCCGCCGCCGACAGTTTCGCCATTATTTCGTCAAGCCCAGCCTTTTCACTGTCGGTAAAGGTGTTTTTAAAGCCGTACCTTTTCATATACTCAATCTGTGTATCGACATCGATATTTGGGTAGCAAAACAAATTTATACCTAAATTCATAGCGGTCACCTTTTCCTTACTACATATATAATACGCTCGTCCGAGTCTTTCGGTGGGTCGAGCGACATATCACCAAGCACCGCCTCGACCGAAAAGCCCGCCTTGTCAAGGGCGCCTTTTATTTCATCGTCGGTATAGGCGCGTTCCTCAATATACTGGCTATCGCGGGTGTAGTTTACCCCGTCGCCCACAAAGAAGTCGAGCGACATATATGTCATTCGTGCATCACAGTCATACTCGTTCTGCCAGACACAGTAGACCCCGTCCTCCTCGGTCACAAAGGTGTTATCGCCAAGCACCGTTTCGTGCTTATACACCGTATTGACATCGAAGATAAAGAGTCGGTCGGGCTCTAAAAAAAGCGAAACCTTAGAAAGTGCCGTACACAAATCGTCATAATCGGTTATGTGGTTTAAACTGTCAAGGCAACATACGGCGCCGTCAACCGTACCGTAAAGGTCAAGTTCGGTGGCATCTTGACACAAAAACAGTATGTCCTGTCCCGATTCTGCCGCACTCGCGCTTGCGCGGGCAAGCATTTCGGGGGAAACATCGACCCCGATGACCGACATTCCTGCCGCCGCAAAAAGGCGGGAAAACGAACCCGTACCGCAGGCAAGGTCGAGCAGCAGGGTGGGTTTGCGGTCGTAGCGCGCGAACAAATCGCAGATATACGCCGCACGCTCGGTGTACCCGACATCGGCGGTCAGCGTGTCATAGTATTCGGCAAAATTTTCGTACATTACCCGTCAAGCCTTTCAAGTGCGGTACGAAAACCCTTGTTTATGGCGCGGTTTACACGGCTTATGGTAGCGGTAGAAGCGCCCGTAGCCACGACGATGTCGTTATAAACCTTGCCCTCGCTTAACATCTTTGCAACCGCAAAGCGCTGGGCAATCGCCTGTATTTCCTTTGGAGTGCAGGCATCCTCAAAAAAAGCGCGGCACTCATCAACATTTTCAAAGGTAAGTATAGCATTATAAAAAAGTTCGGTAATTTCATTTCGTTCCATATTAATCTCCTCATAAAAACGGGATATTGATATTTTAACACATTAAACCGCGAAAGTCAATCGGATAAAATGTATGACACACTTGAAATTACTGCCGAAACCTGTCCGAACCTTATCGGCACTTGGGTCGAGGACGGCGAATATCCCGCCGACATTGAAACACTCGGCGCCCACGCCGACCCTTACAGTTAACGAATTTATACGGCGGTGAATAATCAAGTAAAATCTTCCTATAATAAACCCGAAAGGAAGATGTAATTATGATTGAACAGGATACCGTAAAACTACTTCGCGAATGTGATGCAGGGGTCAAAATGGGCGTAGCCTCGATTGACGATGTGCTTGAATATGTAAAAAGCGATTCGCTTAAAAAATATCTTGATGCCTGCAAAGACGAACACGACAAACTTGGCAGTGAAATTGAAAAACTGCTTGACAAATACAGTGATGACGGCAAAAATCCCAACCCGATTGCCAAGGGTATGTCGTGGATGAAGACCAATATCAAGCTCATCATGCACGAGTCTGATCACACCATCGCCGATCTGATGACGGACGGATGTGACATGGGTGTCAAATCTCTCAGCAAATATCTCAACCAATACAAGGCGGCAGACGAAGCCTCCAAGGACATCGCCAAGCGCCTGATCGCATTGGAGGAAAGCCTCGGAAAAGAGATCCGCGGATATCTTTAAATCTCAAAAAAATTCTCCCAAAGGGAGAATGCACGAACGTCACAATATTGATCCCGAAAATGAAATTAACCCTTGGCTACGTTTTTTTATTCGTAACCAAGGGTTATTTCTGTTCGATCTTGATATCTAACATCATTTTTGTATTCCTCTCTTTCGTAGTCTGCCTGTGCTTCTTCTTTTCCACAACGATCAAAACTCATTTCTTTTTTATTCTCTAATGAGAACACCACTTTTTGTCTTGTAAGAACTTCAGTTGCCTGAGGCGAGGGTGAAAAAACTTTCAAAAGATTTCCGATTAAATGAATGAAGGTTATCCGTCTCACTTTTATTGTGTACGAATGAAATCAATCTTTTATATGAAAGTTCGGGGATTCAGATTTTCATTGGTCTGTACCTCCTGTGCTTTTTCTGATTTTATTATAGCATATATTTTGGTGATTTTCAATTGACATTTCATCAAAAGTTCACAAATATTTTTTGTGGATTTGGGAGAAGTTTCCGACACTTCAAAAAAATGCATTTACAAGAATCATTTTTTATGATATAATAAAAATGTTGGGGCTTGCGCGACT
>JAZREH010000112.1:0-1966 GCA_045660705.1 Acutalibacteraceae bacterium | reverse complement strand
TGGTTTCTTGCAACACTTTTCACCACTATTTAGGATTATAAACCCACTTTTTTGAAAAATCAAGTGCTTTTTTAGGTTTTTTGAGCCGACTTGTGGTCAACTTTTGCCCAACCACAACATATTGTGGTGTTGCATGAGTTGTTACAAAACTGTAATTTCCGCGCACTATATATAATGTATATAAAAGTTCAAATTTCGATGTTTTTTAACGTTTTTTCGATAGAAATTGCGAAAAAATGAAAATAACTATTGACAAAACGTGGTGTTTAGTGGGATAATATTATGAACTATTGTGAATAGCCTTGTTGTTTTGTGGCTATATTAAGTTTTTTTGGTGGTACTGTATGCGTGTCATAACCGGAACAGCGCGCGGCAAGCGTCTTATAACCGTATCAGGTGACGAACTTGTCCGTCCGACATCCGAAAAGGTAAAGGAAGCAATTTTCAGTTCTATTCAGTTCGACATTGAGGGCAGGCGTGTACTTGACCTGTTTGCAGGTTGCGGGCAGTTAGGTATTGAGGCAATCAGCCGCGGTGCAAAAAGCGCCGTTTTCGTCGATGCCTCGGATGTGTCGCTGAGGGTTGTCAAGAAAAATCTTGAATCGACCGGTCTTACTGACAGTGCGCGTGTTATACGCAGTGACTATTCCCTGTTTTTAGCACGGTGTTCTGAACAGTTTGATATTGCATTCCTTGACCCACCCTATCACGCGGATATGCTTGAAAAAGCACTCGCGAGTGTGTGCGGTGTTATGAGCGATTACGGTATCATAATCTGCGAACACCCATCCGACATTACTTTGCCGCAGGAAATCGACGGTTTCGGTGTAAGCCGCAACTACCGTTACGGAAAAATCGCGGTTACGGTATACAGAAAGGCGGGGATTTCGTGAAAAACAGTATTGCCATCTGCCCCGGAAGTTTTGACCCAATCACTTTAGGGCATCTTGACATTATCCATCGCGCCGCAACTATGTTTGACAAACTGGTTGTCGTCGTGATGACAAATGCCAAAAAGACAAGTCTTTTCACACCTATAGAACGCCGCGACCTCATACTTAAAACGGTTTCCGACATACCGAATGTTGAGGTTGATTTTTACGACGGTCTGCTTGCGGACTACGCAAAAAAACGCGGTGCTTGTGCTATAATTAAGGGTCTGCGCGCTATGTCTGATTTTGAATATGAATTTCAGATGGCGCTTACCAACAAGAAACTCAATCCACAGGTTGAAACGCTGTTCCTCACGACCAGCGCGGAAAATATGTATTTGAGTTCGAGTATGGTTAAACAAATCGCCAGTATGGGCGGAGATATAACGAGTTTTGTCCCCGCCGAAATCCACGACGACATCGTGGAAAGGATTCTAAAAAAATAAACATTTAACGGAGGATGACCAAAATGACATTAGACGAGTTGCTTGAACAGTTTGACGAGGTGCTTGACAGCGGACTGAAAATACCCGGCAAAAAAACCGTGGTAGATATTGAGAGACTTCGCGCCGTTGTTGACGATATCCGTCTTAATATCCCCAGCGAAATCAAACAGGCACGCGGCATTGTTGCCGACCGCGCCGACATCATTACCACCGCAAAGCGTGAGGCTGACGGTATTATCAGCAACGCTGAAGAGCGTGCAAAGGCGATGGTTGCACAGGAAGAAATCGTTAAGATGGCACAGGAAAAGGCTGCCGAGATTCTTTCTGCCGCACAGACCAAGAGCCGCGAAATGCGCAAAGCCGCACAGGACTTTGTTGACGACATTATGCGTCGCGCCGACGAGGGTCTTACAGCAAACCTCGGCGAAATCCGCAAGACCCGTGCCGCACTTAAACAGCAGATTCCTACTGCAAACAAAGACTAAACATAGTATAAAAATGACAACACCGCGGTAACGCAAATGCGTTACCGCGTTGTTTAATTCAATGAATAATTTATATTTTGTGATTCTTTCTGTATGCTGCAGG
>JAZREH010000111.1:0-1015 GCA_045660705.1 Acutalibacteraceae bacterium | reverse complement strand
CCGTCTTTGCACGGAACCTTAAATTCGCAAAGGGTGGGGAAATTTGCCGTTTCTGAGGGCACAATATCGATTGAACCGTCCTCTTTATAGTCAAGGTCAACCTTTTGACCGATATCCTCGCAAAGCCTTGCATCGCGCGCTAAAACAATCGGACCGTATTTAACGGCGATGAAGTTTAAACTGTCGGGGTTGTCGCAACCAAGTGGATGAACCACGCGCGGTGCCATATCAATGCAAAGCGAAATCTCGTCACCGCTTTTCCATACGCGGTTCAGTTTTACATATCTTTCGCCCGCATTAATCTTTTCACCATTTACACAAAGCACGGTGTCCTTTGAAAACTGCGGAACACGAAGCATAATTTCAAATTCCTGTTCGTTTTCGGGTAAAACGGTAATATGAACATTTCCGTCAGCGGGATATTTGGTATCAACCTTAAGGGTCAAACCGTCGTTTTGCGGGGTTGTAAAATTATACTCGCCGTTTACATACAGGTTTAATACTACGCCGTCTTTGGTGGCACAGGCTGAAAGTTCGGGAATAATACCAGTTCCTGCCGCACCTATTGCGACACAGCAACCGTATATTATACGGTTTTCGCTATCTAACTGAATGCCGCCAATTCCACGACCGCGTTTATTAAGCAACAGGGGAGAGTAACTGTCAAACGCAAAACCACCGTTTTTGGTGCTCTTTTCGGTGTTTACGGCACCGTAGAGTGCATTATATGCGGACTTTTCGATTTCGTCGGCATAAATAACATCGCCCGTAAGCCGTAACAGTTGATAACATAGTTTAATCCAGGTAACGGTAACACAATGCTCCTGAACAGGGGTTTCGATTGCGGGATTGGTCTGTGTTCTTGCGCAGTTGTCAAAGTTTTCATAATCGCAACCACAACAACCGATAATTGAAACATCGTTTTCGATAATCATCTTTGAAAAGTTTATAACCGCCGTTTTCCACTTTTCAATTCCCGTTACACGGTAGTATTCAAGCAATCCCTCAAAGCAGG
>JAZREH010000110.1:0-3182 GCA_045660705.1 Acutalibacteraceae bacterium | reverse complement strand
ATCTTCCAATTGTAAAACTGATTGACAAAAGACAGTTTATTTTCGAATTTTTTACACTCGGTTCATACATAACACATCTTCTTACGGGCAGAAACATCACCCACAAAACCGACGGCTGTGCAAGCGGTTTTTTCGATGCTCAAACGCTTGAATCCACAGACCTGTTTACGCATGCCGCACTACCCGTTGTGACAGACAGTGTTTCGCTTGCGGGTGAGTATAACGGCATAAAAATCTATACAGCGGTCGGTGACCATCAGGCGAGTTTTTTGGGTAGCGGTGCGGGTGAAGATGCATATTTGCTGAACATTGGAACAGCAACCCAACTTTCCACACTCTATAAAAATGCAAATCTGACGGGCGTCTTTGAAAAAAGACCATATTTTACCAAAAGTCGCCTTATTACCGTTTCGGGACTTACGGGCGGTGAAAAACTTTTTGACGGATACCCTGTTAAGGATTTTTGCGCCGAAGTTTTTAACGCCATCAAAAAACTCCCGCACAAACCGAGGATGCTTGTTGGCGGTGGCGGAAGTGAAATTGTGTTTAAGGAACTTCAATTTTTTTTAAAAAAACACGGTATCGAGTGTATTAAACTCACACAAAACATATCAACAGAGGGGATGAAGATGATAAGCAATATGAACAGTGCAAAGATAGGAACAATGTTAAGCGAAGTTTGTTTTTCAAATTTTCCTGTAATACTCAAAAACGAAAAACTTGATTTTTTGATTATCGACAACGAGCACGGCGCTTTTGACTATGCCTTTTTATCGTCGATTGTTATGAATTCGCGTTTAGTGGGTCTGCCCTTAATTGTGCGCCTACCCGACAACAACCGAAAGGATATTACAAAACTTGTGGATATGGGTGTCACAGGCTTTTTACTGCCTATGACGAATACAGCCGACGATATAAAACAGGTTGTGGATTTTGCAAAGTATGCGCCCATTGGAAAACGCGGAATTTCAACCAACCGCGCCCACACCTTTTACAATCCTCCTCCGATTGATGAGTACATAAAAAGTGCCAATCAAACGGTTAAGGTATATGCTCAAATCGAAACGAAAAGCGGTGTCGACAACATAGACGAAATTTTATCGGTTGACGGTGTAGACGGCGTTTTTATAGGTCCTAATGATTTATCTTGCGACCTTGATTGTATCGGCAACAACGCGCCCATTAAGGAGTCAATTCGCACAGTTTCTGACAGCGCTGTAAAACATAAAAAAACATTAGGAATCATTACAACTTCCAAAGATTTAATTGATTTTTCATTAGGATGCAATGCCGATTTTATTTCCTACGGTAGCGAAATAAATATGCTCAAAGATTCCTGTAAAAAAATAAGAGGTGTTATATATGGTTAAAAATGTTAAAATCAAAGAAATATACACAAACAGTCTTTCCTGTGAACCAATAGTTAGAAGAACGGCAAACGGTGAACTTCTTTGTATATGTCAATGTGATGGGGCGCGCGAACCGCACCCCGACAACCGCGTTTACGCCTTTCATTCAAGCGATAACGGTGAAAATTGGTCAAAACGCGAAAACATCTATCCTGAAGACGGGAATGCGGTCTATTGCACCGAAGTGGCGGTAGAGGGTGACGAAATAACCGCATATCTCACAGTACACAACGGCGGTTTTTTCGTGTGGAAATGTGTTATGATGAAAAGTTATGACAACGGATACACTTGGGAAAATGCAGGGCCACCGCCACATCTCCCCGAATATACATTTATACGGGGCAGGATTCACACCAAAAACGGAAACATACTGATACCGTATCAGCATTATCCCATAAACAACGAAAAATACCAAAAGGTTTTAAATGACGACCGTCCGATATCAATAAAGTTTGTTCAAGAGGCTGGTGCACCGTTTTGTGAAACAGGGGTTTTGATAAGCGACGATAACGGAAAAACCTACGAAAAACATTGTGCTTCACAAATGGATATGTCACAAAACTGGATTTGGGCAGAACCCACGCTTGCCGAACTTTCCGACGGAAGAATTGCGATGCTTATGCGAAAATGCGAAAGCGGATATCTGTGGTACACCGAATCTGACGATGGCGGAAAAAGTTGGAGTCAGACCGTTAAAACCGATATCCCCAACCCCTCAAACAAGCCGAAACTGATTAAATTCGGTAATAAAATTGCCCTTTTACACACCCCCAACAACAAGGAGGGTACATGGGCGAAAAGATATCCGTTATCCCTTTGGATTTCTGATGACGATATGAAAAGTTGGAAATACAAAACTGTTTTAACCGATTTCCCCGGTTCTTACTGTTACAGCGACGGTTTTTACGAAGACGGACATATTATGTTTACCATTGAGCACAACCGTCATACAATTTTATTCTTTGATGTTGAACTTGATGTATAAAAAAATCGGTGCCATATGGCACCGATTTTTTAACTTATTATCCACAAATTGCGGTTTTAAAGGCAGAAATTTCAGCCGCGTCAAGCGAAAGACTGTCACAGTTTTCGGGCAGACAGCCAAATACTGTATAATAGTGGGTCATTGCCGCAAGGCAACTGCCTTTATACGAGGGATGTGACAAATCGCCGCAATAAAGTTCAGTATGGGGGAATTTGTCCTTTATATGTGCAAAACATTTACCGACGTTCGATACATCGGCGCCGAATTTCTCTGCCGCTTTGCAGTATGAATCGGTTATAAGTTCGGTCATACCCTCGCGGGTCCAACAATCTTCTTCCAAAACAGGACTGCCGTCCTTTCGTCCCCAAGTAGCATATAGCACAAGACGGTCGGCGCGGTCGCCTATCATATCAACAACCTGCGTTAATCCGCAATCAAATGTATCAAAGTCATATGCTGGAATAACACTCTGTTCCTGAATAATACAGACATCAAAGCGGTTTGCCGACAAAATCGCTGAAAGATTTTGGGTAACTTCGTCCGCCGTTTCAAAATCAATCAGTTTTCTGCCACCCTTTGTAACGCTGTATACATTTACATTCCTGCCGTTATCGTTTGAAAGTTTTCGGAACATTTCCGGCATTTCGTTATAAAAGGTGTAACTGTTTCCAATAAACAGAATATTCATAATATCCTATCCTTTTGTTTCGCAATAAATACAGCGGTAAACGCGGTTTTCGCGGTCGGTAAGTTTAAACACGTGCGGCAGTTCCTGTTCGGTACTGGTG
>JAZREH010000109.1:0-3444 GCA_045660705.1 Acutalibacteraceae bacterium | reverse complement strand
GCTTGGCCTCCGACTTTTTTATATAAAGCGAGCGTTCAATAACCGTGTCGATTTGGTTTAGCGCCCTGTGTTCTTCAAATATTTTAAAGAGTTCAGGGTCGTGGGTAAGCGACATTTTAAGCGCTTCACAAAGTCCGTTTGAAATCTGCCGACTGCTTAGTGTTGAAAGTGTGTCGGGGTCGATAATTACGGCGCGGGGCGGGTAAAAGGCGCCAACAATGTTTTTGTATCCCATAAAATCAACCGCTGTTTTTCCGCCTACCGAAGAATCGACCTGTGAAAGTACTGTGGTCGGGATATTGTAAAAATCAATGCCGCGCATATAAACGCTTGCCGCAAAGCCTGCAATATCGCCTACAACACCTCCGCCTACCGCTACGATACAGTCGCTTCGCGTAAAGCCCTTTTCGGACAGGTTTTTTAAAATAGTAATCCAGGTGTCAAGCGACTTGGACTGTTCGCCCTGCCAGATAGTCAAAACGGTAGGCTTTTTACACAGTGCCGCCACCGTTTGAGCATACTCGGCGGGAACGCCGTTGTCGGTGACAATCAGCACACGGCGGTCAAGATTTATATATCGGTCGGCACATTTAAGTGCGCCGTGTTCTAAAACAATATCATATCCGCCATTTGCGGTTTTTACGGGAATAATCACTTTAAATCAAATCCTTATTTCTTTTTCAAAGTTTCCGATAATCCGCAGGTCACTGCAACATTCTTTAAGTTCGTTAAGCATTTTTTCACCGCTGGTACTGTTGATGTTGCCCTCGCCCTCGGCATAGAAATAGTAATCCCATACAAGTTCTTTTGTTGGGCGGCTTTTGAGTGCGCGGAGATTGAATCCGTATTCACCGATTACCGAAATCGCCCGACCGAGCGAACCCGCGGCATTCTTTACCGTAAACAGCATTATAAAGCGGTCATCACTTGGAGCAGGGGACTTTGCTGTGCGTGAAAACACGGCAAAACGGGTTGTGTTGTTACTTTTTTCGTTAATATGTACTGCAAGTTTTTTAAGACAGAACTTAACCGCCGCCTCATTACTGCCGATAGCGGCAATATCGTGGCGGTTTGAGTCTGCCACCTGCTTTGCCGCGACGGCGGTGTTTACCGCCTCGAACGTTTCAAAACCGTGTTCCTTTATGTAAGCCGCGCATTGACCGAGCGCCTGCGGGTGGCTTATAACCGTCTTTATGTCGTCAATGGTTGCGCCCTTTACGGCAAGAAGATTTTGCACAATTTCGATATCGTAAATTCCGTTTATAAAAAGTGTGCCGAAAAATGACAAATCCATAACCTGACCGACATCGCCGTTAAAACTGTTTTCAATCGGCAAAACCGCACAGTCACATTCGCCCTTTTCTACGGCAGTATAAGCCGCCTTGAAATCAGGGTAGGCAACCGCCTTGGCGTCGGGGAAAATACGCTCGGCGGCGATGTTTGCAAAGGCGCCTTCGACACCGCTGTATGCCACGCGCATACCGTCAAGCAGTCGGTGTTGCATATTCTTGGAAATATCGATTGTACTGCGTAAAAAATTCACATAATAGTCGCGGTATTCCTGATTCTTTATCATTTTGGAATTTTGCGCGATTATCTGTTCCTCGCGGGCAAAATCGTCAATCATAAGTCCGCGTTCCTTTTTGTACTGCGCAACCTCTTTTACGGCATCCATACGCTTTTCAAAAAGTTCTGCCATCTGTCGGTCAACATCGTTTATAATCTGTCTTGCGCTGTCAAGTTGGCTCATTTCATCACCCGTTGTATTCTTTATATAACGCCTCAAAGGCGGGGAGGGAATTTTCAATCTGTTCGGGGGTTACACAGTATGCTATGCGTACATAACCCGTAAAGCCGAAGTCGTCGCTTGGAACAAGCAGAAGTTCGTATTTTTTCGCCCTTTCGCAAAACGCGTATGCATCGTCTTCAAGTGCTTTCATAAACAGATAGAACGCACCGTCGGGTCGCGCGGCAGTATAACCGATTTTGCAAAGCGAATTATATAAAAGTTCGCGGTTACGGTCATAAACCGATATGTCGGAGGTCATACCGTCGCACTCGGCGGCGACGAACTGTAAAAGACTCGGTGCACATACAAAACCCAAAGCACGACCTGCACCGCATACGGCGGCAAAAAGGTCGCCCGCAATACTGCATTTCGGCGATACCATAATATAGCCGATACGCTCACCTGGGAGGGAAAGCGACTTGCTGTAGGAATAGCATACAACGGTGTTATTATAGAAATTCGGGATATACGGCACCTCAACACCGCCATAGACTAACTCGCGGTAGGGTTCATCGGCAATTATAAAGATATCGTTTCCGAACTCCTGTGACTTTAGCGTTAAAAGGTCGGAAAGTTTTGAAATCGTATCGGTTGAAAAAACCACGCCCGTCGGATTGTTGGGAGAGTTTACAATGATTGCCTTGGTGTTTTTGTTTATTGCGTTTTGGAGTGCGTCAAAGTCAATCTGAAAATCCTCCTCGCGGCATTTGACCACCTTGAATGTCGCACCCGCCTTTTCGGCAAATACGCGGTATTCGGGGAAGAACGGGGCAAGTGCGATGACCTCGTCGCCCGCGTTGGTTATGGCGTTAAGGGTTACGGTAAGCGATGCCGCCGCCCCGCAGGTCATATACATAAGCGCGGGGTTAGCCTCAAAACCGAAACGGCTTTTTATATTGTTTGCAATTTTGGTCTTAACACCCATATCACCGGGACCCGAAGTATAGCCGTGAAGCATTACAGGGTCACCCTCGCTAAGCATCTTTATCATAGTATCGGTAACAATTTGCGGCGCGGGAATACTGGGATTGCCGATACTGAAATCGAATACCTTGTCGGCACCGATTTGCGCCTTTCTAACCTTTGAATACTCAAAAATCTCGCGTATTACCGAACTTTTTTTGCCAAGGGCTGTCATTTTTTCAGAAATCATTAAAAACACTCCTAAATGTTTAATTACTTTTAAAAATATAAAAGCCCACCGTCGTCATACAAAAAGCATAACGAATGTGGGCTGTCTGTACCTGTCAAATAGTCCGCATTATGCAGGCATTGAATTTGAGGCGCACAGACAGTCCGTAATAAAGTAATAAAATCGATAAATAAAATATACGAACATACCGTTTACCTCGCTTTCATTTGTGAATGTAATAACATTGTAGCACTTTAACGCGCAAAAGTCAAGAGGAAATTAAAAAAACTTCTGCCCACAAAAAATGAGCAGAAGTTTTAAGATTTTTAAGTATTAGTATGCGACACCCTGTGCGATCATAGCATCAGCAACCTTTTCAAAGCCTGCAATGTTGGCACCTGCAACAAGGTCACCCTCCATACCGTACTTCTTGGAAGCGGCATAGGAGTTTGCATAGATGTTCTTCATAATCTGCTGAAGTTTTGCATCAACTTCTTCGGCAGTCCACCTGTAGCGCATTGAG
>JAZREH010000108.1:0-10916 GCA_045660705.1 Acutalibacteraceae bacterium | reverse complement strand
GCTTTTGCGGCACTTGGCGGCGGTCTGTTTGCGGTGGCTTTCGGTGCGATAACCGACAGAGGATTCAAGTATTTCAGGCGTTCGCTTATTGTCGGCGGTTGTTCGGTAACCGCGCTTTTAATTACGGGTATTATATTTATGACGGGTGCATTCGGTTATTCGTCGCGTATTCCAGAAAAAATGAGTATTGAATCGGTAACTGTTAAATACCATGGTGACGAGGTTTTATACACCGACCCCGAACTTCCTATTTCGGTACACACGGCGTTTATTGATAATAAGGATATAATGATTAAAGAACAGCGTGAAAACTACCACTATCTTGAAACACAGTATGTTCGTTTTGATTATAGTCTTAAAAACGGTATGAAAATGACCCGTCAGTACGAGGTGCCGATTGAAAAGTTTGATGAGCAACTTTTCGCCCTTTATTCAAGTGAAGAACGCCTTGATATGATTGAAAACGATTTAAAAGAGTCGGGCGCAAAAACGGTTGATTTTGATATAACGGTTGATAAGGAAACCAAAAAATACACATTTAAGCGCGGCGACGGTGTTGAGTACATCGATACCTTTATCACCGCAAAAGAGTTTGAGGAAATTTTCAGAATTTACCGCAATGAACTTAAAAACGCCGATAAGTCATCAATAATAAGCGGCGGTGAAAATCTTGGTTTTTTCTGGAACGATACGCGTGAGGACTTTAAGTATAACGGGTATTATTACTATTTGTCGATAGATAAAAACTTTAAAAACACAGTTTCGTTCATTGATTCGCTCGACCTTTATGAGCGCCAAACGGAACTTGAGGAAAAATACGATATAAAAGAGTAAACAGGGGGTGGGGCGAATATTTTTCGTCCCGCCCCAAATATTGACTTTTATTTGGTTTGTTGGTATAATATAGTGGTTGAATTATATTTGAACGGGGGTGCACACCGTGAAAAACATTTTTAAGTTTATCTGTCTTTTTATGTCGCTTGTTATTCTTATTTCCTCGGTATATATGGTAAGCGCCGTCAACAATCCTACACCTTGGTCATTCGACCCGTTCGGCGCAAAAGAGGTTATGGAAAAGATAAATAACTACGAAATGAATATGACCTCGATAATATATGTAAAGGACGATAAGGGCGAGTGGCAGGAATATCAGCGACTTCACGGTGAGGAAAACCGTATCTGGGTTGACATTGACAAGGTGCCAAAGCACCTTATTGACGCCGTTGTTGCGATTGAGGATGAGCGTTTTTTCACCCACGGCGGCGTTGACTGGAAGCGCACCACAGGTGCATTTTTAAACTATCTGCCGTTTATTGAACTGTATTCGTCCGACCACGGCGGTTCAACCATAACACAGCAACTTATCAAAAATGTTATGGAGGACAAGGAAAAGTCGGCAAAGCGTAAGGTCCGCGAAATTGTCCGCGCCCTTATAATTGAGGGCAATATGGAAAAGAACGATATTTTAGAGGCGTACCTTAATACAATATCCCTCGGCAACGGAATATGCGGTGTGCAGGTCGCGGCAAACTATTACTTCAATAAGGATGTAAGCGAACTGACCCTTACCGAATGTGCCGCAATTGCGGGTATTACCAAAAACCCGAGTAAATATAATCCTATCGGCAATCCCGAAACCAATAAAAAGCGCCGCCGTACGGTGCTTAATAAAATGTTGGAACTTGAAAAGATAAGCCAGCAGGAATATAACGACTCGTATATTGAGGACATTACCATAGATAAAACACAGCAAAATAACTTTGAAACCAAGATAAACAGTTGGTTTGTCGATGCGCTTATCAGCAATGTGTCGGAAGATTTGGCGGAAAAGTACGGCTGTTCAGAGGGCGTTGCTTCGACAATGCTTTATAACGGCGGTTATCAGATTTATGCTACCGTTGACGCCAAAATACAGTCAACGATGGAGGAAGTTTACCTTAATGTAAACCGATACTTTTCGCAAAAATCGTCAAAGGATAAGGGCAAAAGGGTACAGTCGGCGATGACGGTTATGGACTATGAGGGACATATACTCGGAATAGTTGGCGGTGTCGGTGAAAAGACGGCTAACCGCGCCCTTAACCGCGCGTATGATTCTCCGCGTCAGCCTGGGTCTACGATGAAACCGATTGGTGCATATGCACCCGCGATTGATAACGGTTCGATAACATATGCCTCAATTATCAAGGATGAGGCGCTTGACAATTTCTATGACGACAATAAAAAGGGTCCTAAAAATTCATACAGCGGATATCGCGGTAAAATGACAATGACCAAGGCACTTGAAATATCGTCAAATACCATTCCTTGCCATATTATTAAGGATTATCTCGGTGTTGATGCATCCTTTGAATTTGTTACAAAGAAACTCAAACTAAAGCATATTACCGAAATTGACCGCAACCTGTCATCGCTTGCACTCGGCGGATGTCAGTATGGAATCACCACTACCGAGTCGGCGGCATCGTACGCCATCTTCGGAAACGGCGGTGTCTACCACGACCCTGTAACATACTATAAGGTTGAGCGTTCGGGCGGTGAACTTATCCTTGACGGAAACCGCGCGGGCGAACAGGTAATTAAACCCGCAACGGCAACGATTATGAATACTTTGCTTCAGAATGTTGTTTACGGCTCGGCGGGTACGGGTCGCGGAATTTCGGGTTATAACAGTATGAAAGCCTACGCCAAGACGGGTACTTCAAGCGAATCGAATGACCGTTGGCTTGTCGGCGGAACACCTTATTATGTTGCAAGTGTATGGTGCGGTTTTGATAAACCCGAACGCGTCGGCGGTGCGGTCAGTGCCGCAACGGTGTGGCGCACCGTTATGAGCACCATTCATAAAGGACTTGAAAAGAAAGAATTTGTTAAGAGCGAAGATGTCGTTGAGGAACAGTACTGCCGATATTCGGGACTTGTCGCGGGTAAAAAGTGCGGTGCTAAAGCAAAGGGATATTTTGTTCCCGAACTTTTAGGGGAAACCTGTTCGGGCAAGCATACAGGTGCGGCTGTACCCGATGGCGGCTCGGCGGGTGATGCATCGTCTCAGACCGAATCTTCTGTGCCGTCTACACCGCAGACATCTGCACCGACTCCCTCGACACCGCAGGCGCCGTCTACACCATCGTCACAGCCGTCAAGTCAGGCACCACCGTCTGAGCCGCAGACCCCATCTGAACCCGAAAATCCGTCGGGTGGCGAAGATGATACCTCGGCAACTCCTACGGGTGCAGAGTAGGGGCGTTTTACAGATTTTGGTTGACAAGTATATATGTAAAGGTTTAAAATTAAAGGGTACGGTTTTGTATCCTTTAATTTTTTGGATATAAGATGTATTGTAATAATGTTTCTTAAATGAGTGGGAAAATGAAGAATAAATACGGAACATTTTTGATTCTTGCCGCCGCAAGTCTGTGGGGCGGCGCGGGAATATTTGTAAGAGGAATGAAAGGTGCGGGACTTGATGAAATGCAGATGGTCTTTGCCCGCGCGCTTTTTTCGTCGGTGATACTGGCGGTTTTGATACTTTTTAAGGACCGTTCGCTTTTTCGCATAAAACTTCGTGATATATGGATTTTTGCCTGTACGGGTGTCTTTAGTATCGTTATGTTTAATTTCTGCTACTATAAGACTATGGAACTTTCCACCCTGTCGGTAGCGGCGGTTTTGCTTTACACGGCACCGTTTTTTGTGGCGGTAATGTCGGCGGTGTTTTTTAAGGAAAAAATGACGGCGCAAAAATGTATCGCCTGTGTTACCGCGTTTATAGGATGTGCCTTTGTGTCGGGCGCCTTTTCATCGGCACAGCGTATAAGCGCTGAATGTATTTTCTACGGACTGTTAACAGGATTCGGTTATTCACTTTATACCATACTCGGTAATGTGCTTATCAAAAGGGGATACGACTCGCTTACCATTACATTTTATACCTTTGTGTTTGCGCTTGGCGGTTGCATTTTCCTTGTGAATCCGATAAAAGCGTTACCGATTGTTCTGGGTGGTCGTGCGCTTGTTGTGTCGGTACTTATGGCGCTTTTAAACACCGTAATACCGTATATCCTTTATACCAACGGTTTAAGGTCGGTCGAGCCAAGCCGCGCCCCTATAATCGCAACGGTAGAGCCTGTTATGGCGACCCTTGTCGGTGCGGTGGTCTATCGCGAGGCATTGACTCTGCACGGAATTATCGGTATACTTTTGGTAATCGGTTCGGTTACTATCCTTAATATCAGGGAAGTGAAAAAATGAAGATAAGGGCGTATGCCAAGATAAATCTTGCCCTTGGCGTAATCGGTAAACGCGACGACGGATACCACGAAATTGATTCGGTGATGCAGTCGGTGTCGCTTTATGATACGGTTACTATCGAAAAGGCAGACAAAATAACCGTTTCGTGCGGTGATACAACACTTTCGGGTGAGGGTAATATTGCGTTTCGTGCCGCCAGAGTTTTTTTTGAAACGGCGGGTATATCGGGCGGTGCCGATATAAAAATAGAAAAAAACATACCGTATCCCGCGGGACTTGGCGGCGGAAGTGCCGATGCCGCGGCGGTGTTAATCGGTCTTAATATTCTTTATAATACAGGACTTACAGAGTCGCAACTTGAAACGGCGGCGGTAAACTTAGGTGCGGATGTTCCGTTCTTTATAAAGGGCGGCACACAGCGCGCACAGGGAATAGGGGAGATACTGACAAAACTTCCCGCACCAATGGCGGCACACCTTGTTATCGCAATTAACGGGGAAAAGCCGTCAACGGGCGAAATGTATAGCCGGCTTGACGGCGCACCGTACAAAGCGGTCGATATCGACGGTATGATTTGCGCAATAAAACAGGGAAATCTTTTTAAGACGGCAAATCTTTGCAAAAACAGTTTTGCGGCGGTTACGGGTCTTTATCGAATCGACCAAATGCTTGAACCGTCAAATCCGCTTTGTGTCTGCCTTTCGGGAAGCGGTCCGTCGGTCTTTGCTCTCTACGAAACCGCACAGGGTGCTAATGCGGGATATGAACTTCTTAAAAATCAGAATATCAGGTGCTATACCGCACAGTTTGTGGAAAAAGCAACCCTGATTGAATAAAAAATAAAACTTCTGTCAATGTTTAAATCACAACACTTGGACAGGAGTTTTTTTTATGCTTAAATTAAATCGTAAGAACATAGAACTTTCACTACTTTGCGGACTGCTTAGTGCCGTACTTATAAGCCTTTCGGGCTTCAGCGCCGCTTGTGACCGACTGCGCGGCGAGGTGTTAAGGCTTCACATAATAGCAAATTCCGATTCGGCGTGCGACCAGTCGGTGAAACTGCTTGTGCGCGACGGAATACTTACCGAAACCGCTGATTCGTTTGCCGGTTGTGACAGTCTTGACGAGGCGATATATGTTGCCGACGGCGATATTGAAAAAATAACCGAGTGCGCAAACAAGGTGCTTTCACAAAACGGTTTTTCCTATACCGCCACCGCCGAGGTAGGGGACAGTTATTTTGAAACCAGAGAATACGAAACATTCACCCTGCCTGCGGGGACATATAAATCCCTTATTGTCCGACTTGGAAAAGCCGAGGGCAAAAATTGGTGGTGTGTCGTATTTCCCGCGGTCTGTCTGCCTGCCGCGGCAGATGCCGATTTTCAGTCGGTAACCGATAAAAAAAGTGCTTATATAGCAGAAAATCCCGACCGCTATGTCGTAAGATTCAAGGCGGTCGAGATATATGAAGATATTAAAAAGTTTTTCAGTCGCTAAACAGATTCTGCCGTTCGGTGTCGCAGGCAGGTGAAAAAATCGACGAATATCTGAACAGCGCGTAGCCTGAATACTGTCGGGCGGTTCGTGAAAGAGCGACCTCGCGTGCGAGGATATCGCCATCATTCCAATACCCGTTTGTGCCGACCTTATACGCCGCAAGACCTACCATAAGTTTGATATTCTTGTTTGTCACTGTTTTTTGCCACTGTGACAGTGCGCGTTCAAAGGGCAGTTCGCCCTCGCCGAATGCCCAGTATAACTGTGGCATAATGTAGTCAACATAGCCCGTACGGCTGCACCACAGTTTAACATCGGCATAGTAAAGGTTAAGGTTGCTTTCGATGTTGCCCGCGGGTGAAATTCCAAACGGGATATCGCGCACCGATTTTACCGTTTTATAAACCTCGGCAATAAAATCCGAAACGGTTTTGCGCCTGTATTCGGCAAGCGAAAGACCGGCCCCGTACTGCTCGTAAAAGGCGGCATCGACCCATTCCTCGGTCGTCGGATAAAAATAGTCGTCAAAGTGTATGCCGTCAACATCGTATCCTTTAACGATTTCCCGCACGCCGTCAAGGACATACTGACGCGCCAATTCGCTTGCGGGGTTAAGATAGTGGTAGGTTATTCCGCCGTTTTCACAGATAAATACATTATCGGTATTTTGCCAACGGGCAAATATGCCGCCGTCTAAAAGCGGTTTGCCGTCCTCGATTTTAGGACCGCGAAACGGGTTTATCCACGCCTCAACCTTTATTCCGCGCGCGTGCGCCTCGCGTACGGCTATTTCAAGCGGGTCAAAGGGTGCGGTGCTTTGACGGGTGCCTGTAAAATGCACCGAGGTAGGGAACAGAGTACTGCTATAAAAAGCATCGCCGTGACTTCGCGCGTGAAAGATTACCGTATTTATGCCCGAATTTCGACAGTTTTCAAGGTACTGACATATGGAGGCGGCGAATTCGTCCTCGCTCTTTTCGGTCAGTATCTCCTGCATTTCAAGGAAAGAAACCCACACCGCGCGGGTTTCGTCGGCGATATTAAAACCGATATCGTCTGAACCGTTTTCTTTACGGATGTGGGGTTTCAGTATCGAAATTATAGCAATTATAATAAGTGAAGTTATAAAAATCAGAGTGGCTGTAAAAGCCACTCTGATAATTTTTTGCCTGTAGTCTGTCATAAATATCCGCCCTATCAGAAAAATTTATTATTCGTCTTCCTCGGGCGTGTCTTCGGGTTCGGTAATCTCTACCAATATGCGGTTAACACGCTTTTCTTCGGCTTCCTTAACGGTTATGAGCAGGTTCTCAAATCTGAAACTGTCGTCCTCCTCAAACTCGCCTTCAAGCATTGTCGTGACCCAACCGCCGACCGTTGTATTGTCGTCGTCGAATCTTTCGTCGTCCTCGATATCCATATCAAACTCATCAAAGAAATCGTATATACGCATATCGCCGTCAGCCTCAAAATGGGTGTCGTCGATGCAGATAAACTCACGCTCAATCTCGTCGGTTTCGTCCCAGATTTCACCGACAAGTTGCTCCATAACATCCTCCATCGTAAGGATACCCATAGTGCCTCCGTATTCGTCAAGAACAACCACCATATGATGCTTTGTTTCGCGCATCTTATCAAGTACATCGGGCAGAGGCATAGTCTTATGGACAAAGGTTACATCCATTAAAAGTTTGCGTATGCTGATTTTTTCGCTGTCGACAAGTTCCTTATACACGCGGTTAAGAAGCAGAATACCGATTATGTTATCGGGCGTGTCCTCGTAAACGGGGATACGGGAATATGTCGATTCAAGAATCTTTTTAATGTTGATTTCATAGGGGTCGCGGATATCAAGCGCCTCCATATCAACACGGGGGGTAATGATTTCGTAGGCAAGCACCTCGTTGAAATCAAGTGCGTTTTGTAACAGGTCACACTGGTCCTCGTCAAGGACACCCTCATCCTCAACAATATCGATGATGTTTTCAAAGTCATCCTCTGAAACGGCATCGCTGTCGCTTTCCGACCCACTCCATATTTTAGAGACGAGTTTGACCATAAGGTTTATGAGTGCCAAAAGAGGTTTCAGTACTATAGAAATTATATACACAGGAATCGCCGATAATACACAGTATTTTTCGGCAAACTGTTTTGCAAGTACTTTAGGCAGAATTTCACCGAACATAAGGACAAGCAGTGTCATAACAGCGGTTGAAACCCACGCATACCCGTCACCCAAAAGGTCAAGCACAATAAGTGTTGCGATTGACGATGCGGCGGTGTTTACGATGTTGTTGCCGATAAGTATAGCGGCAAGAAATTCGTTGTATTTTTCGACCATTTTAAGGGCGGTGCGGGATGCAAGACCACCCTTTTCGGTGCGGTTTTTAAGACGGTTGGAGTTAACACCCGAAAAAGCCATTTCGGTACCCGAAAAGAATGCTGAACAGAGTATCAGTAATGCTACAGCAATAAACTGGATAATCATATCGCGTCACCTCCGTCAACATCGGTGCCGATATCGTGCTCGTCATATATTTCGGCGACAAGTTCTTCAAGGATGTCCTCGATAGTAACGATGCCGAGAATCTCACCGTCGTCACCCTTTATAAGGGCAAGGTTGCGGCGGTGGTTACTCATATCCGAAAGTAGGTCGTCGATAGAGATATCGTGGCGGGCAAAATACGGATAGTCGATAACACTTGAAAGGATAACATTCTGTCCGCGGTTTATATATGCCTTTATAAAGTTTCTTATCTGAAGAATACCCTTGACATTTGAGCGGCGGTCGATAACGGGAAGTCGCGAATGAACACTGGCTTTTATCAGTTCAAGTATCTGTGGCGTTTTCATACTCATATGAATCTTTTCAACATCGTCCCACGGTACAAGAATACTGTCAACCGTAGCGTTTGAAAAATCAAGCGCCGACTTTACAAGGCGTCCCTTTTCCTCGTCAAAATCATCTTCCTCAGAGATGTTTTCAACGATATCGTAAAGTTCGTCTTCGGTCATAGTGACCTCTTGTTCAACGTGCTTTGCAAACGGTTTTGAAAGCAGGGCGGAAACCCCTGTAAAGAAAGCCGAAAGAGGCTTAAATATCTTCATAAGGAACATAAGGGAACCCGATGTTGTTTCGGCAAACTGTTCGTTGCAGGAATGTGCGAAACTTTTGGGTAACATTTCACCGAATATGAAGATTACAACCGTTGTGAAAGCGGTGGCGGCAGGCACACTTTTTATGCCCCACAAATGGGTCGCAATAAAGGTAGAAAGTGTAGCACAGCCGATGTTTACGATGTTGTTTCCTATGAGCAGAACACTAAGTGCCTCGTCAAAGTTGTCGAGGATGTAAAGCGCGCGCTCTGCACCCTTTGAGCCCTTTGCGGCACTGCTCATAAGGTGGATTCGGTTAACCGAAGCAAAAGAAATTTCGGTGCCCGAAAAGTATGCGCTGAATAAAATCAGCAACAGATAAAGAATGATACTGCCGGTGGGGATTTGAGTTGTTGCGGTAGTAATACGTGCCGCAAAAGCGGCGATAATACTCCCAGGGTCGTCCATCTGGAAACCATCTCCTGAATTTTAAAATTCTGTATAATATATATACTTATTTGCATTATATCACTGCTTTTATAATATTGCAAGCAAATTCGCAAATAATATATGCGGTGATGTTATGATTTCAACAATTATCAGAACGGCAATACTTTATGTGGCTGTAACATTCGGTATAAGACTTATGGGCAAGCGGCAGATTGGCGATATGCAGCCAAACGAACTTGTCGTAACGCTTCTTATATCCGAAATTGCGGCTATACCCCTGCAGGATACCGACCAGCCGATACTGGCGGGACTTGCGGCAATTTTTATGTTGGTAATACTTGAAATAATCGTTTCGATTATTGCGATGAAAAGTTTTTTCTTCAGAAAACTTGTTAACGGCAAATCGGTGGTAATAATCAAAAACGGGGTAATTGACCAACACGCTATGCGAAGTGTGCGTATGACGGTGCTTGACCTTGTGGAACTGTTGCGCGGGCAGGATATATTCGATATTTCAGAGGTTGCATTTGCGGTGCTTGAAGTAAACGGCGATTTAAGTGTACTGCCCAAAAGCGAGGCACAGAATGTCAAGGTGCGCGATATGAATATAAGCACTAAAAAAGGAAATCTGCCGCTTCCTGTGATAAGCGACGGTAAAATCATTAAGGAATCCTTAAAATCTTTGCAAACCGATACGGCAGAGGTTGTAAAGAAACTTAAAAAGCGTAACCTTGAAGTCGGCGATGTATTTCTTATGACCCTTGACCGTGACGGTGAATATACCGTTATCAAAAAGGAGGACAGCCACATATGAAAAGACTTATACCCGCGTGTATACTGGCGGTACTTCTTACAATCCTGTGTATAATTGCATATTCGGTAACAAAGAACAGGTGTGACGATACAAGACGGGCGATAGAGTTTTGTGAAACAGCCTTTAAAACGGGCGATGCGTCGGCGGCGGACAGGGCGCGCGAATTTGCCGATTCGTGGGAAAAGACCCAGAGGACACTTGCCGTCTTTACGCCGCACGACCTTTTGGATAAAATATCATATTCGGCGGCGCGACTTTGCGGGTTTGCCGATGCAGGTCAGGGGGCACTGGCACTTTCGGAATGTGCTGAAATACGGCAGGTTCTTGAACAACTTTACAAGGAGCAACATCTGGATTTTGAAAGTTTTTACTGATGCAAAAATATTCATAAATATACCAAAGTAATATTGACTTTATGCATTTAGTGTGATATACTTTTGTCAGTCTTAAAAAATATTTTGAAATGAGGCAGACAAAAATGAAAAATTTAAAGAAAATTCTTGCACTTGTACTCGCACTTTGTATGGTTGCTGCATTTGCCGCTTGCGGTAAAGCCGACACATCTTCGGATGCTAAGAAAGAGAATACTCTTGTTATGGCTACCAACGCTTCCTTCCCGGCTTATGAATTTAAGGACGACAACGATGGTTTTGCTGGCATCGATGTTGAGATTGCGGGTTTGATTGCCCAAAAGCTTGGCAAAGAACTTGTTATTGAAGACGTTGATTTCGGTGCCATTATCGGTGGTGTTCAGTCGGGTAAATACGATATGGGTATGGCAGGACTTACTGTTACTGATGAG
>JAZREH010000107.1:0-3887 GCA_045660705.1 Acutalibacteraceae bacterium | reverse complement strand
TTTGGCCCAAAAAATTATAACCCGATTTTTTGATGCGCGGTGTGATGCGTCTTTTTTTGGCATATTTTTACATTCAATTATGGGCGCATTTACCGTTATGCTGGCGGTCTTTTTGTGCGGCGGCTCTTTAATGGGTTTTGTAACCGTTCCGCTTACCGTAGCCACGGTTGGGTTTATGTACGGTGCGGTCGCGGCTCGGGTGTGTATGCAATTTGCGCTTAAAGGTGTTGCGTTTAACGCGATAATTCTTATCCCGCCGTGTCTTATATTTTTCGTCTGTCTTTTATCGGCGGCAAGGCACTCTTTCGCTTTTTCAACACAGATCGCGCGACTGACCTTGCCTAAAGGCTCGTCCGCGGGGCTTTATTTGCCGTTTAAGGATTATTCGGTCAAATTTTGTGTTAATCTGTTTTTTTGTGTTTTTTCCGCGCTGGCTGATGCGATACTTTCGTCGGCGCTTATAGGATTTTTTGATTTTTGATTTTAGGAGGTGCAATATGAAGGATTATTTAGCCGAGTTTGAAGGCTATCTTGTTGATGTAAAAAAGGCATCACACAATACGCGGGAAGCGTATCTTCGCGATGTCGGTCAGTTTGTTTCATATTGCACTATGAACGGTACACACAATCTTGATAGAGTCGATTCATCATTTGTTGAAAAGTACAGCGATTATCTTACATTCCTTGGAAAGTCAGATGCGACCAAATCGCGTATTATTGCTTCACTTCGCTGTTATTTTAAACACCTTGTTTCTTTAGGTGTCTTTACAAACAATCCTGCCGACGGTATGAAATTTGCAAAGACAGAGCGCAAACTTCCCGAAGTACTCGATGCGGGAGAAACGATAAAACTTCTTTCCCAACCGTCGGGCGACGACTACAAGTCGATACGGGACAAGGCTATGCTTGAATTGCTCTATGCGACAGGTATCAAGGTTAGCGAACTTATACTTTTAAAGGTAAGCGATATCAATTTACAAGTTGGTATACTTAACCTGCATGATACCCACCACGAACGCATTATACCTATATATCCCGCGGCGGTAAAGGTGCTGTCCCATTACATAATGAATGTCCGCCCGATAATTGTTAATGACCCTGACGAGGACAGGCTGTTTACAAATATGAACGGACTTCCTTTGTCGCGCCAAGGTTTTTGGAAAATAATAAAATTCTACGCCGAGGAGGCGGGAATCAAAAAGGATATAACGCCGCACACTATACGCCACTCTTTTGCGGCACATCTGCTCGAAAACGGTGCACAGTTAAAGGATATTAAGGAAATGCTCGGTCATTCAGATATATCTTCAACACAGGTTTATGCCCGTTTTGTAAAAAGTAAGTACACCGAATCTTATGCGCGGTTTCATCCGCTTGCGAAATAAATACACCTTGCATTTTGCAGGGTGTATTTTCTTGACATATATCGGTTTTTGTGGTTAAATATATAGGTATACTTTGTGTATTTGGAGGCTGGTTTATGTACGCAAATTATCATACACATACCTACCGTTGCGGTCACGCAAGCGGAACCGAAGAAGAATATATAAAACGCGCGATTGAGGGTGGAATAAAAATTTTCGGATTTTCGGACCACGCGCCGTATCTTTTTCCAAACGGACGCCAGAACGGTTGGAAAGTTCAGATAAAGGACGCCGAGGATTATTTCACAACTCTTAACGCTTTAAGGGAAAAATACCGCGATAAAATCAAAATTCATATCGGTTTTGAAATGGAGTATTATCCCGAACATTTTGAGGGTATGCTTAAATATGTAAAAAACCTCGGGTCAGAGTATCTTATACTCGGTCAGCATTATATCAGAAATGAGGAAGACGGCAGAGGTCATACCGCCTCGGCGGGTCACGGTGAAGATGACCTTGTTGAGTACACCGATAATGTTATTGAGGGTATGAAAACGGGTGAGTTTTTGTATGTTGCCCATCCCGACGTACTGAACTTTAACGGCGATAAAGAACTTTATATCAAGCAGGCAAAACGAATTTGCGAGGCATCGAAGAAGTTTGATGTTCCGCTTGAAATAAACCTGCTTGGTGTTTTTGATTCAAGACACTATCCAAACGATGACTTCTGGCAGGTTGCGGGAGAGGATGGTTGCAAGGTGATAATGGGATTGGATGCACACACAGCAATCCGCGCATATGATGCGGAGTCTATCGAAAAGGCAAAAAAACTTGTCGAAAAATATAATCTGAATCTTATTGACGAAATCGAAATAAAATAACAAAAGGTGCAGTATGCTTTGACATTACTGCACCTTTAAGTTTATTTCTGGTCGTCGCTGTTGGCCCACTCGTCAACCTTTACGATACCTTCTTTAGCCGATTTAATAACCGTTTTTCCTAAATCGCGGAATGCATGACCGAATTCTTTACCGTTCTCCTTAAGTGATTTGGTATCCTCACCAAGATTGTGAATTGCTGTAGTAAAACTTTTTCCCGTCTTTTTCCACGAATCTTTTAAACCTGACATAATTTACAACTCCCTTGCTTTCTACTGATAGTATATTACATCAATCCTTCGTTGTCAATATTCTTGTAGTTAATTTCAAAATCGAAAAAGCGCAGTTTATCTTTGTCAATCTCAATGGCACTTTTATACTCACCAAAGCCTGTAAACCTTATTGCCTCGTAGGCTTTTGCGGTGCCGATAAAGCCAAAAATAAGGCAAAACATAATTACCGCTGTCAAATAAAAAGTGCGCAAAAACAATTTAAAATTCTTTTTCATTTTTCATTCCTGTTAACCTAATAATTCGCAAAGCGCCTCCGAAACTAGTTGTGCGGAGTATGACACTTCATCAATAGTATTGGCATCAGTGCCGATTTCTATAATCATTGAACCTGTGGTAAGATTTTCGTTATATCGCCTTGAACAAAAGTACAGCGACCGCGCAAGGGTAGGATATCTGTCTTCAAGAATTTTTTGAAGTCTTACACCAAGTTTTAAATTTTCTTTCCAGTTGGGAAAATTTGTTACACTGCCGCTTTCGGACCCCATAACCAGCATAACCTGTGCTGCTTTCTTGCCGCCGATTTCGGTTACAGGTTTCACCTTGTCACTGTCGCCCGAAGAAATCGCATCGCGGTGCATATCAATAACAACCTTTATGCTTGGATATTTTTTCAGGTATGACTTTATTGTTTTGGCGGCGCGTTCATAACTTCCGTTGTATTCGGGATAGTCGTGCAGTGTTGTGTCGTGTACCGTCGTAATGCCTACAGAATTCAGTTTATCGCTTACAATTTTGCCGAGCAACGCATTATTAAGCGATGTATCTGTGCGCCGCGCGGTATCGGTGTCGGTATAGTAATCCCTTTCTTCAAGCATAAACGATTCGGTGGTATGGGTGTGCAAAATTAACACCTGCGGTTGGTCGTTTTTTTCAATTTTAAAACCTAACGGTGACTGAAGCAGTTCCTTGATGCTTATGTCAAGACCTGTACTGTTTTTTAGATATACATTCCCGTATGAGGTGTTGGCGGTGTATGGTGTAATAAATTTCTCGATTATCTTGCCCAGAACTTTACCGCTTGATGCGGCGGGTTTAGACTGCTCGGCTGACGGCTCGGTTTTGCTGTTTTCTGTGTTTTGTGGTGTGGTTATAATGGTGCTTTGGCTTGTTCCTATATATCCGTTCGCGGGCACTGAAAGACTTAATAAATTTGTTTCTTTCTGTGATTTTATATTGCTCTTGCTACTGGGCAACAGTATATTTAAAACGCCGTAAATTATTATTAAAAGGCAAAGCGTTGCCGAAACAAAAAGCCGAAAAACACCACTTTTGTTGCTCATTACACACCTCCGAAAAATTATACTCTATTATATGATTTATCGGTGGCAGTTTAGTACATATTACATTCGGTA
>JAZREH010000106.1:0-3143 GCA_045660705.1 Acutalibacteraceae bacterium | reverse complement strand
TGATTTAGTCATAAGAAGACCGATTTCTTCCTTTGTTGCACATCTTCCGTCAACAACACCCGTTATTCTGCCCGAACCGATAACCATAATGCGGTCGCACAGTTCAAGCAAAACATCAAGGTCTTCACCGACAAAGATAACCGCAACGCCCTTTTCTTTCTGCTCATTCAAAAGATTATATATCATATAGGACGAGTTGATGTCAAGACCGCGCACAGGATATGCCACCATAAGTACGGTAGGCGATGCCGCGATTTCACGACCGACAAGCACCTTTTGAACATTACCGCCCGAAAGACGGCGTACAGGTGTAGCGGCAGAGGGTGTAACAACCTCAAGGTCGTGGATTATCTTCATTGCAAGGTCTTTTGGCTTTTTGCGTTTAAGGAAAACCGAACGGCCCTTTGAGTAACTGCGAAGCATCATATTGTCAACAATATCCATATTGCCGACAAGTCCCATACCAAGACGGTCTTCGGGAACGAAAGACAGACGAACACCCATATTTCTTATCTGCATCGGTGTTTTATCGCGCAGATTTTCAATTTTTCCGTTTTTGGGATTAAGATACATAATCTCGCCCGACGAAAGGTGCTGAAGTCCTGCGATAGATTCAAGCAGTTCACGCTGTCCACTGCCTGCAATACCCGCAATACCGAGTATTTCGCCGCCCTTTGCGGTAAATGAAACCTTATCAAGCACCGTTGCACCCATTCGGTCAAGGCAGGTAAGATTTTCAACCACAAGACGGTCGGTTGTATCGTGCGGGTCATTACGCTGAATATTAAGGTCGATTTTTTTGCCGACCATCATTTCAGTAAGCTCAGACTCACTCGTTTCGCAGGTGTTGACCGTACCGACATACTCACCCTTGCGCAAAACCGAAACCCTGTCGGAAAGCGAAAGCACCTCGTGCAGTTTATGGGTAATGATAATTATGCACTTACCGTCGTCACGCATACGGCGAAGTATGCTGAACAGTTTTTCGGTCTCCTGCGGTGTAAGTACGGCTGTAGGCTCATCAAGTATAAGTATATCGGCACCGCGATAAAGTACCTTGATTATCTCAACCGTCTGTTTTTCGGAAACCGACATCGTATATATCTTCTTTTCGGGGTCAAGGTCAAAACCGTACTGCTCACTGATTTTGCGTATCTCCTCAACCGAAGATTTGAGGTTGTATTTACCGTCCTCAATACCGAGAACGATATTTTCGGCGGCGCTAAACACATCAACAAGTTTAAAATGCTGATGTATCATACCGATTTTATAGGAAAACGCATCTTTCGGAGATGTGATAACTGCTTCCTTTTCGTCGATGAAAATCTGACCCTCATCGGGGAAATAAATTCCCGATATCATATTCATAAGTGTCGTCTTTCCGCTTCCGTTTTCACCCAAAATGGAAAGAATCTCACCACGGTAAGCGGTAAGATTAACATTTTTGTTGGCAACCACCTTGCCAAACACCTTGGTTATATTTTTGAGTTCAATAGCAGGCTGTTTAGTCACATTAAACCTCCGTTCCAATAATTTTGAAGAAACTACTTTTAATCCTAAAAATAGCCTCTTCAAAATTAGTTTAAGGCGAGGGAGTTATCCCCCCGCCTCAAACACAAACTTTAATTAAGATTAGTATGCTTCGTCAAGAAGTGTGATACCATCGATTCTTGCATCGAAGTAAGGAGCAGAACGGAACTTAGACTCATTGAATACGCCGTTCTCGATAACCTCGGTATCCTTTTCGAAATTCGCGTCGGTGTCAACGTCAGCCTTGTAAGAGGTGAGTTTTTCGCCACCAACGGTCCAGTTAGCGGTATCAAATACCTTTATAGAACCGTCAAGGAGTTTTGCCTTAACTTCTTCAATCTTTTTAGCAGTATCCTTAGCAGCAGCCTTCTCGTTAACCTCGGTAAGAACAACAGAACCTGTTTCGATGGTGCCTGTCCAGTCAGCAGCGATTTCTTCGCCCTTTTCAACGCACTCAATCATATACTTGAAGTAAGGTGTCCAGTCGATTCTTGAAGAAACGATGAAGGTGTTGGGGCAAGCAGCAACGGTAGAACCGTTGTAAGAAACGTTCGGAACGCCCTTGGTTTCGCAAGCAGTAGGAGCACCCATCGAGTCAGCGTGCTGGCTGATAAGAACGCAACCGTTGCTCATAAGAGCCTCAGCAGCCTCTTTTTCCTTCTGCTCATCATACCATGAACCTGTGAACTTAACATCCATAGTAACAGAGGGGCAAACAGATTTTGCACCAAGGTAGAAAGAGGTGTAACCCGAGATAACTTCAGCAAATGTGAAAGCACCAACATAACCCATCTTTGCCTTGTCAGCAGTAATTTTGCCGTCTGCAATCATTTCATTGAGTTTAAGACCTGCAGCAACACCTGCGAGGTAACGACCCTCGTAGATAGATGCGAAAGCGTTGTGGAAATTCTTTACGCCTGCGGTGTGTGCCTGTGTACCTGTAGCGTGGCAGAACTGTACATCAGGATACTTCTTTGCAGCGTCGATAAGGAATGACTCATGACCGAAAGAGTCAGCGAAGATGATGTCACAACCGTCAACTTCAACAAGCTCAACAGCAGCATCATAGCAATCCTTGGATTCCGGAATCTGGGTCTTCTGGGCATACTTTACGCCCATTTCTTCACAAGCAGCCTTTGCGGCAACCATGAAGTTCTTGTCGTAGGTTGACTGTTCATCGTGAAGGAAGATGAAACCACCCTTGAGCTCCTTTGTAGCGTCAGCATCCGAAGATGTGTCTTTAGCGCCACAACCGGCAAATGCGAAGAGCATTACCATTGCAAGAACAAGTGCGAGTAACTTTTTCATTTTGGATTTCTCCTCTTTAAAAAATATTTATGTAAATTAAAATTTACACCGAATTTATTTGCGGAATTCAATAGAGCCGTCGGCGCTCATACTTTCCACAATAGCAAGGGAATCAACCCTTACACCCTCGCGACGAAGTTCGTCACCGCCGCGTTGGAATCCCTTTTCAATGGCACACACACAGCCTGCAAGCGATGCACCGGCCTGTCCGACAATATCAATAAGTCCGCGAAGCGCCTTGCCGTTAGCAAGGAAATCGTGGATTATAAGTATCCTGTCATCCTTACCGATATACTCATCACTTA
>JAZREH010000105.1:0-3071 GCA_045660705.1 Acutalibacteraceae bacterium | reverse complement strand
GGTCGCGTTTTCAAACGCCGCAAGGTAAAGCACGACATAGTTTGCAAAACCGTTCATCACACCCGCAATAAGTCCTGATACCGAAAACACCGGTTTATCACCTTTATCTTTTGAAAGACACACGGTAAATGAGAGTAAAACCGTCACTGTCAGCATCGCCCAAAACGTAAATTCGTTTTGGTAAAGTTTTGGAAACCTTATCTGATGCTGTTTTTGTATCACAGAACAAAGCCCGTTAAACAAAAGGGTAAGTATCGAAAACACCGACCATTTAAAGGATATTGCGCCGCCCTTTTTATAGTTCATTAAAACTATTGAAACAAGCAGAAATACTATTCCCAAAACACCAACCGTCGAAAGAGTTTCCTTAAGAAAGCAGAGACCGAAAAGCACCGGTACGATAAGCGAAAAGGATGCAATAGTACTTGTAAGTGCCATCGGTCCTAATGCTAACGCCTTAAATCCCGTATACATCGATCCACAGAACATTATACCGTACAATACACCGAAAAACACCGTCGGCAGGTGCATACTAAATCCCGAAATTAACGATATCGCCGCGAATATAATCAGTGCCACAAACGCCTTGCAAAAATTGAACGGTGTTGCCTTTCCCCCTGCCGCGGCATAGCGTTTAGTCAGAACCGACTGCCCAGCCGAACATATAACATTAGTTAAATACAGTAAAACAAGCATTTAAACTTCCACCTGACCTTGCGCCCAGCCGCATTGACCATATGTATTGCCCTCAAACGAAACGCGCCGCATAACGGTGGCTGTTTCTTCGTTTGCACAAAACGGATAAACCGACCAGTCAAATGTCTGGGCACCAAAATACTTCGCACAGTGCAAAATCGAAACCATATCGTTTTTCAGCGTATGCCAAGTAGTCAACATAATACCCGACAGTTGATTATCGGTTACGGTGTCAATGTGTGCCATTATATTATTCTTTTCACGCCACGGCGCACCGATAAGGTCTAACCCCTTATCCTTAAAATACATAAGCGACGGTATCGGTGATGTCTTTACTCCGTACTGCCAATCAACCATAACGGTCCTTTTATTTAGTGCGGACAAAAGTCTTTCGGCTTCGTCTTCGGGGCAAACGCCGTAGCACCCCTGACCCACCGTATCGGGCAGTAACATATCCATCCACATCATAGGACGTCGCCCCTCCGATGCCACCTCGTCGGTAAGCCGTTTTAAATAGTTCGCAAGTTGTGTGCGCGCCTCTTTACTATGTGAGAAATAATACGCCTCATCACAACCGATATGCATATATTCACCCTCGCCAAAAAGGTCGTACAGTTCGCGGCGCGCCCGCTTTAAAAAGTCAAATACTTTTTGAGATGATATGTCCCAACACCAGCCATCGGGCGTAAAATATTCCTGTAACCGCGGATTCTGGTCAAGTACGACGTGCTTACCGTACATCACTCTCGACTGGGTTGCGTGACCGAGTTGATTTAACATCGGTATCGGCTCCATACCAAATTCCTTGATTTCGGCGATAACCTCAGAAATTTCCTGCTTTGAAAAGGCATTTTCCCAAGCAAGTTCTGCCATACAGTCATATTTAAGCATACCCCAGAATTCAAGTACAACATGTGTAAAGCCCAGCACTCCCGAAAGTCTTACGCACTTTTTGATAAAATATAAATCGCTTTCGGGGAAGATACACAGATGTATCATACGCGACTTAATTTTATAATTGCTGTTTATTTCACAAAACGGGATTTTAAATGCTTCTTTTCCTCTTTCAAGACAGCCGTAATTTATCTTGGCAATAACGGTACAAAAACCGCGCATAAGTCCCGCATAATCGCGACCGCGAATCGCAACACCGGTTTGGTCCACACGAACAGAAAACTCCGCTTCACCTAAAAGTTCGGGAAGTTGAGCCTGACCGATAACAAAGGTGTTTTTCTCTCCCTCGTTGAGCGAAATATCACACGCTTTAAAGCAAAAGCCGTTCCAAAGATTTTTCACCGTCTGATTATTCATTTTAATGTCTGCCATAGCAGATACAGTATTACCAAAACAAAACATACCGTCATCCCTTTCTTTAAGTATTTATATTATACATACTTCAAAAATAAATCAACACTCAATTTTCGACACAAAAGGTGGACTTTTCAGCGCTTGATTTTTTAGGTGATTGATGCTATTATAAATTGGAGGTGAGTTTGGTGGTATACAGTACTGACTTTCTTATGATGAAGGAATTATCGGTTGTTCGACTTTCGTGGCAGGGTGGATTTTTTGCCGTAAAGCCACGAAACCAATGCGCCCTCATATACAGGGTCAGCGGAAACGCAATGTTTACGGTTGACGGCAGAAAAATCGTTTCAAATCAAGGCGATGTCTTTTTTATGCCCCAAGGCAAGGAGTACACCGCCGATTATACCGACGGCGAGATAATTGCTTTTCACTTTACACTGGTCGGCGATATCGGTGATGCCAAAAATTATACCGTCCAAAACGGTGAAGAACTGTATAAACTGTTTACACAGGCTCAAATCGCATATAATAGTAAATGTGCGGGGTTTAATTACCGTACCGTTTCTCTGTTTTACGAAGTTTTAGCGAACATTTACGACTCAAAAGAGGTCGGTATATTACCGTCGGCAATTTCTGATGCGATATCCTATATACGTACTAATTTTAAAGATAATACTCTTTGTGTCCCCGATATATGCCACAGGTGCGGAATGGGCGAAACGGCATTCAGAAGAAGTTTTAAAAGGAATCTTAACCGAACACCAATAGAATATATAACCGAACTGCGCCTTGAAAACGCCAAAGATCTTATTTTATCGGGCGAATCGATTGAACGCGCAGCAATCCAAAGCGGTTTTTGTGACCCGAAATACTTTTCGCGGCTTGTAAAAAAACGATTTGGGTGCACACCAAGACAACTAAACGAGTACGGCAGATAAGAAAATTTGAAAAAAACTTAAAAAAATGTATTATTTTTCTTGACAACGGTGTTCTTTGTTGTTATAATAATACCGTTGTCCATTTTACGATCCATTAGCTCAGTTGGCAGAGCACTTGACTTTTAATCA
>JAZREH010000104.1:0-1266 GCA_045660705.1 Acutalibacteraceae bacterium | reverse complement strand
CCTTACTCACTGGTTACACAGCAGCCTCTCGGCGGTAAGGCACAGTTCGGCGGTCAGCGTTTCGGTGAAATGGAAGTTTGGGCACTTGAGGCATACGGTGCCGCCTACACACTTCAGGAAATCCTTACTGTCAAGTCGGACGATGTTGTCGGCCGTGACAAGACATACGAGGCTATCGTTAAGGGTCTTAATGTTCCGAAGTCGGGCGTTCCCGAATCCTTTAAGGTTCTTATTAAAGAACTTCAGTCGCTCGGTCTTGATGTTCGCGTTCTTGACCGTAATAACGACGAAATCGACCTTAAACAGACCTTTGAAGACGATGACGATATCGGTCTTGCACCTCCCGAACTGCCGTTTGACGGCATAATTGCCGACGGCGACCTTTCGGAGGGCTTTGGTCTTGAGGATGAAAACGGTGACAGCATTGCCGATGAGGCACAGGACGCCGATGATTTCGCCGATTTCGACGATTCAGAAAATATGTAATGGAGGGCAACTGAATTATGGCTATTGAGAATGAGTTTGAATTTGAGTCCATTAAAATTGGTCTTGCATCTCCTGAACAGATAAGAAGTTGGTCACACGGTGAAGTGACCAAACCCGAGACCATTAACTACCGCACACTCAAACCCGAAACAGGCGGTCTTTTCTGCGAGCGCATTTTTGGACCCCAAAAGGACTGGGAATGTCACTGCGGTAAGTACAAACGCATCCGTTATAAGGGTAAGGTCTGCGAACGCTGCGGTGTTGAGGTAACACGCGCAAAGGTTCGCCGTGAGCGTATGGGTACCATTGAACTTGCGGCTCCTGTATCGCATATCTGGTATTTCAAGACCATCCCGTCAAGAATGGGACTTGCGCTTGATATATCCCCGAAGGCCCTTGAACAGGTACTTTATTTCTCACAGTATATCGTAACCGACCCCGGTTCCACACCGCTTGAAAAGAAGCAACTCCTCAGCGAAACCGCATACAACAATATGCGTGAAAAGTATGAGGACGACTTTGAGGCGGGAATGGGTGCCGAGGCGATTAAGAAACTTCTTTGTGAAATCGACCTTGACCAAACCTGCACCGAACTTCGTCAGGAACTTGAGGATGCATCGGGACAAAAGCGTGTCCGCATCTTAAAGCGTCTTGAGGTTTTAGAGGCATTCCGTCAGTCGGGCAACCGTCCTGAATGGATGATACTTGATGTTATTCCGGTTATTCCGCCCGATATCCGTCCGATGGTACAACTTGACGGCGGCAGATTTGCCACAAGTG
>JAZREH010000103.1:0-1312 GCA_045660705.1 Acutalibacteraceae bacterium | reverse complement strand
TGCCCGCAACACTGCTTAAAATATCGGGGTTTGAAACATCGGGCGTGCTTGGAGTATTATCATTATATGAGGAAGATGGGTTGTCATATGACGGAGTGCTTTGAACGGGCGGCTGTGTTTGCGGGGTTTTCTGTTCGGGTTTGTTGTTTGCAACCGCAAACCAGATGGCGGCACCGATTGCGATAAGACCAAGGCTTATCAGAAGCGTAAATCCTGTTGAACCGATAACACGGGGAAACCGTGATTTTTTATAGTATTTCATAATTTTCTCCTTTTTTAAAAGTCTGTGAATTTAGTATTGTCTACATTTGTGAAATATATTCTATTAAAAAAGTTAAAATGGAGTTCATAAAAATTCAAAAATTATGTTTTAATATATACTTGTATCAAAAAGGGAGCCGCACCCGTTTTGGTATATTTTCTCTGCAAGGAGAAAATTTCTTTTCAAACCCCTTAAAGGACAAAGGCGAACCAGAAAACGGTTCGTCTTTGTCCTTTTTGTTCTTGATTTATAATATCGTTCATGTTATAATCACATATTAGAAAGTGAGATGTTTTTTATGGCTGTTAAAATTTTTTCTTCGCTTGAAAAATGCTTTTTGGATGAGAATTTTTCGGCAAAAAAGGAATACACACGCGGCACCTGCCTTATGAATGAAAAATTCGGTTTCACCGTTGGCTATGGCGAGGGTAAAACCTGCGGTTGGAATCACTACCTTAAAATTGAGGTTGTGTCGCCGATTAAGGACTTTATTACCGTAAATCGCGTTGAAAGTGTGCCTGTACATACGCCTTGTTGTTTCGGTTCGATGGATGATAATTATCTTCGTACCACACCCGGTCTTTATCCCGACCTTTTACTACCCATTCGCCCCGAAAACCGTGTTGTAATGGGTTCAAACTATGAATCGCTTTATGTCGAGGTTGATACCGACGGAAAAATCCCCGCGGGCGAGTACCCGATTGAGATAAAATTCACCGAAATCGACGGTACACCGTATGACAGCGCAACATTTACACTTGAAATAATCGGCACAAATCTGCCCGAACAGGAACTTATCCATACCGAGTGGTTTTACTGTGACTGCCTGCAGGATTACTACCGCACCGAAAGTTTTGATGAACAGCATTGGCAAATTATTGAAAACTATATGAAAACGGCGGTAAAGCGCGGTGTTAATATGATACTGACACCTGTTTTTACGCCTGCACTTGATACATATATCGGGGGTGAGCGCACCACAACACAGTTGGTTGGTGTTACCCTTGAAAACGGAAGTTACAGTTTTGATTTTTCACGGCTTGACAGATG
>JAZREH010000102.1:0-10236 GCA_045660705.1 Acutalibacteraceae bacterium | reverse complement strand
ATTTGGCTGCATTGTAAATGTGAGGTCTTTCGTAGTGGATATAAGTTCGCCGTCGTGGTTTTCGTCCAAAAGATAAACTTCGTATTCCGCAGTTTTACCGAAATCGACCGCAACATCCTTTTCGGACTGATTTTCTGCATCGGTGTAGTATGTAATTACCGAAAGCACCTTGTTATCCTTGTCGGTACCGCAAAGTGTATAGATATTGTCAATACTGTTTTCGGGTCGTACTTCACTTTCCATATCGTAAAACATACCGTACCAGTAAAGCGGATAGTATCCTTTAAGCGGTTTATAGGTATAAAAATCAAAAATACCGTTAAACGCCGACGGTCTGGTATCATAATACATCAGCATATCGATACTTGACGGCTGTGCAGCGGAAATACACGCCATTGTAAACGCCGCACCTTTCATACCGTGTATAGTTGTAATCGCATCAACGAAGGTTTCTTTCCAACCGCACACATAGTTCCACTCATTAAGAATACTTTCGGTATTTTCGTAACCGTTCTCAATAAGCAGTTTTTTAATTCTTTTCGCCTTTTGGGTCATTTCCCACGGCTCGGTACAGTAAATGTGCCACGAAAAGAAGTCGATTTCCACCCCACGGGACTTCATTTCCTTAAGGAAATCTGCCGCCCAGTCTTCGCGGCGGGCAAGTGCGGGGCCACCGATTTTAAGATTGGGGAAACAACACTTCAGGTGTTTGGCAGCAATTTCGTACATATCGAAAAACTGTACCTTTGTTCCGCCCCATGTACGCTTATTTGCGCTGTCATCGGGGTCAAGGTCAGGTTCATTCCAGATTTCCCAATACTGTATGTTAAGGTTAAATCCGTCTGCCCACCCTTCGTTATAGTGTCTTATTATATGCTCACATATAACAGCCCACTTTTTAAAATCGGCAGGCGGTATGGTGCCATGTTTTTTTATCTGGTGTTCAATGGTCTGACCAAGCCTGAAAAAGGTTTCAGTTCCCGCATCAAGCGATACAAGGATTGCCTCGTCGGTGCAGGGGAAGTCGTACGATGCAGGGTCATACGGGTCGGCATCGAAATTCGGGAAAATACGGGTTATATCGTGGCTGTATGGACCGCCATAGATACCGTGTAAAGCACTGTCGTGATTGCGGGAATAGGGGATTTTAGCCGCCTTATAATCCTTAAAATTACTTCTGTACTGGTCATTGGCGTGCCGCCTGTGCCAAGGTCCGCCGTTGGTGGCATTAAGCATCTTGAAACTACCGTACTTTTGTGTAAGGTCAAACTTTAAATTTTCCATAAAATCACATTCCTTTTATTTAAGTGCTGTAAATTTTTTATTTTCAACGTGAATTATATGGTCGCATACACCAACCGATGTGTTGCGGTGGGTGATAAAAATTACCGTTTTGTCGGTCATATGCTTTATGTTTGAAAGCAGTGCCGTTTCGGTCTGCTCGTCAAGTGCCGATGTCGATTCGTCAAACAAGAGTATCGGTGTATCAAAAAGCAGTGCGCGGGCAATTGAAATGCGCTGTATCTGACCCTCGGAAAGTCCTGCACCGCGCTCTGAAAGTACAGTATCAAAGCCGTTTGGCAGTTCCTGTATAAAGTCGTATATTACCGCCGCACGGGTAGCCTTTTCAATCTGTTCTTCGCTGATATCCTCACGGCAAAGTGTAAGGTTGTCGCGAATTGTACCCGAAAGAATCATATTGCCCTGCGGAACATAGGAAAACATACCGCGTGTTGCCGCGTTTATCGGGGTCACCCCGTCAAAGGTGATGCTTCCGCCGTCGGGTTCGTAAAGACCTAAAAACAGTTTGAACAGGGTGCTTTTGCCGCTGCCCGATTCACCCATAATAGCGGTGATTTTACCGCGTTCAACCGCAAAACTGCATTTTCTGAGGATTACCTCGTCGCCGTAAGAAAAGGCGACATTGTCAATGTTTATTTCGCTGAATGTATCGCGAAGTCGGTCAAGTTCGTCCGATTTTATAACGGTCGGCTCGTTTTCAATGTTTTCAAGGTCGATAAGCCGTTCTGCCGAGGCGATAAGCGAATAATACTGCGGAAGTACGCCCGACACATTCTGAAGCGGCGCTCTGAGTTGCGAAAAGAGTTGCAGATATGCATTAAGCGTACCGTATGTTATGCGGTTGACCGAAAGTTGTGCCGCGCCCCAGATAAGTACAACATAATAGCCGAGGGTAAAGAATGATTGCAGACAAAGGGTAATAATTGCAGAGATAAAGTTCCGTTTTATCTTCATACGAAGATTTGCCTGCATATACTCGTTAAGTTTTTTAAGTATAGGCGTTTCGCTGATAAAGGTCTTTATAACCACGACATTCGCAAAACTTTCCTGCATAAAGGAACGTGCCTGACCCTCGGTGCGCTGAACCTCTTTGTGCATATACTTGTATTTTTTGCTGATTGTACGCCCAAGCATAGGAAGAAGCACACCAAGCACCAGAATAACAGCCGCAAGATACGGGTTCATAATAAACAGAGCAACCATACCCGCGATAAGTTTTGAAATCATCGCAATAACGCTGGGTATAATACCTGTAGCACCCGATACAATCTGGTCGATGTCGGAGGTAAAGCGGTTTAAAAGGTCGCCTGTATGGTGGTCGAAAAGACCGGCGTACTTTTTGTGAACAAGCGAAGAAAACATATAGTTGCGAAGACTAATGGTCATTTTGCCGTTAAGCCGTACATTTATAATCGAAAGCAAAGACGAGGTAAGCAGTTCGGCAATAACGATACCTATAAGTATAAGCGCACTTATAAGCAGTTTGTTTTTATCCGAACTGTCGATTATTTCCCTTGAAATAAGTGCGACGACGACATATGAAACCGAAAGCAGAGCGTTTATTACCGAAACGCCGATGATTGCGGGGATAAAACGGCGGATACGGGCAATAACCCAGCGCAGTGCGCCGGAGTTGTTTTTGTCCTTTTTACTCAAGTATATCATTCTCCTTAAGCGTTTTTACAAAAATGTCAATATCGTTAAGCGCAAGTACTGTGGAAATATCAAAGCGCTCAAGCAGTGCATTAAGTAACTGCTCTTTCCCCATATCGTTTTGCGAAAGTGTTTCCCATAAAAAAACGGCGATTTCGTCAAGAACAATATTGTTTATAATTTTTTGCGGATTGTTGCAACAGACAATCACAGTATTGTTGTCGGTTTTTTTAATGTAAAAATCCGATTTTATCTTCATTAAATGGCACCTCGGTGTAAAAAAACTGTGAATAGCAATTAAAAGTCTTGCAATTTTTAATATTATATACTAAAATATAGTATATTGCAAGTGTTTGTAAATAAAATGAAAACGGGGAAAATTTTATGGATACCTTTTTTGAACAGATTGTACCGATAAGAAAAACAGGAAAATCCTGGGCTCTGTTTATCGGTCTGTGGCTTCTTGCTTTGATACTTGTTGCGGTCTGCATTGTTCTGTCGATGCTCTTTATCGGCAGTATCGGACTGCTTCTTGTTGCGGGTGTGCTTTTTGGCGCATATAAACTTTCGTCACGCCTGTCGGTTGAGTATGAGTATATTATAACCAACGGTGTTATGGATATCGACAAGATAATCGCCAAGAGTTCGCGCAAACGAATGGCAAGTTTCGACCTTGCTAATGTCGACCGCCTTGAAAAGTATAACCCGAATGCTAAACCTGTCGGTAACTTTGCAAAGACGGTTATCGCGTGTAATGAGTTTGACGGTGATGCCTACCTTATGGTAATAACGGTCGAAGGTAAGGGAAGTACGCTTGTTGTTTTCTCTCCGGATGACCGTATCAAGTCGGCTATCGTTAAGTTTGTTCCAAAGTTCATTGCAAACAGTGCATTTAAAGACTGATTTAAAAAACAAAAAAGAAATAGGGTGTCGTCGGTGAAGGTTTTAAACCTTGAACAAATCAGGGCGGCAGAGGAAAATGCCGTTTCAAGCGGCATTTTTTCGTATCCCGCACTAATGAGGAATGCGGGATGTGCTGCTACCGAAATCATATGTAAAAATTACTCTGTTCAAAACAGGAAAATAACCGTTGTATGCGGTGTCGGTAATAACGGCGGTGACGGTCTTGTGGTGGCACAGGGACTGTCAAATGAGGGCGCCGTTGTTACGGTATGCACCCCGTTGGGTCAGGTGCGCACCGATACCGCAAAGCAGATGCTACCGCTTTCACCCGATATTGCCGTTGTCAACCGTGTTGATACCGATTGTGACATACTGATTGATGCTCTTTTCGGCATCGGTCTTGACCGCCCGCTTGAGGGTGTTGCCGCCGATACGGTCGAACAGATGAATATGTCGGAAGCGGTAAAGATTGCGCTTGATGTGCCAAGCGGTGTTATGTGTGACGGCGGCGGTGTCGGTACCGCCTTTCGCGCCGACCTCACAATCACATTTATCGCACTTAAACCCTGTCATCTTCTGCCGCCCGCATCACAGTATTGCGGTCGGGTCGAGGTCGCCGATATCGGTGTTAAAACAGGGGAGTATACATATCTGACTACCGAGTGTCCGCAAAAGACACCGCGTCCTAAAAACTGCCATAAGGGTACCTTTGGCACCGCCCTTTTAATCTGCTCAAGTTACGGAATGTGCGGTGCGGGAATCCTTGCTACCCGTGCGGCGTTGGTAAGCGGTGTCGGTATTGCTAAGGCGGTGGTGTGTGATAAAAATTATACCGCTTTTTGCACCGCGGTACCCGAAGCGGTGACCCTGCCTGTGCCGACATCAATATCGGGTGTACCTGTTGTTGACGAAAATACGCTGAAACAGGCAATTTCGTCGTGCGATGCTATGCTTGTCGGGTGCGGTCTTTCAAACTGTGAAGATACCGCCCGTCTTGTCAAAAGGGCGCTTTCTGTAACAAATATCCCCACCGTTATTGATGCCGATGGCATAAATGTGCTTCGGGGCGATATAAATATAATAGGAAAAACAAAAGCTCCTGTTATAATAACGCCCCATCCTGCCGAAATGGCACGCCTTTGCGGTGTGGATACCGCCGATATAGAAAATGACCGCGTAGGATATGCACGCCGACTTGCCGTGAATTTAAGTTGCGTTGTCGTCTTAAAGGGTGCCAATACGGTTATTGCATCACCCGACGGTCGGGTTTTCTTTAATACAACGGGTAATCCGTCATTGGCAACAGGCGGTAGCGGTGATGTGCTTGCAGGTATGATAGTATCCCATCTTGCACAGGGAAAATCGGCACTTCGCAGTGCGCTTGATAGCGTGTGGCTTCACGGATATGCCGCCGATGTCGCGGTTACTCATATGAACGAAGCGGCTGTATTGCCAAGCGATATTATAGAGGAGTTAAAAACGCTTTAGGCGGTGTCTTGCCCTGCCCAAAGCAGGGGAGGCTCCTTTAATTGAAAAGATTTTTAGGTGTAGTTTTATGTTTGGTTTTACTTTGCGGATGTTCGGGTAAAAGCAGGTCGGTTTCGCCAATTCTGCAAAATATCACTTTCGGTGCGGCAATAAATTTTTATAATGAGGTTTACCAGTGTGATGTGACCCTTGACGGCGCAGATACTATGCACCTTACGGTGGTTAAACCCGACGACATTTCGGGGATGCGGCTGAAAATCGGTGATAGTGGGATTACTGCCGAATATATGGGTATTACATATACGCCCAAGTCCGAAAATCTTCCCTTTTGCGGTGTGGCAGATACCCTTTATGGGATAGTCGGTCAGATGCGGGATAAAACATTGGTGATACAAAGGGACGAAAACTGCTTTTTTGAGGGCAGAATTGACGGTCGCGCATATACATTTTGCTGTGCGCCGTCGGGATTGCCGCTTTATGTTGAAATCCCCGACAGCAGTTACCGTATGGAATTTATGAATGTGAAACTTTTATCCAAATAAAATGAGGACACATTGGTTTAACCCCAATGTGTCCTTATTGTTATTCTCTTCTCGTATTTGCACCGTATATTGTCAGACTGCTACCCTTGGTTTCGGGTCCCTTGGTGCGCTGAAGGTGAAGTGCCTTATCAAGAAAATCGTACCTTTCCCTGCTGATAACGGGCGCGGGGTCGATTCCGTAAAATTTCCTGTAAAACTTTTCGATTGTCGGGGCAAGAAGTTTAAGTTCCTTGCTCACATCTTCACCCTCGGCATAGCGGCGCATAAGTATGCCTTCGCCGACACAAAGCCGACAGGTTTCGTTAAAGTAATTCTCAAAAAGGAAGTGTGCAAAGGCGACAAGGCGAAGCTGTGTGCCGTAAAAACGGACCTCGCTTTCACTCGCTACAGGGAGTTCACCTGCAACACAGTATCCCTCACGAATGGCATCAAGTATGGCATCGGTGGTATTCTCTTTAGCAAAAACAACCGTAAAGCGCTTAGAAAAGCCGCCTTTTGCAGAGTCGTGGTCGTGCGAATCGCTGCTACCGACGGCGGGAATCAGGTTGCCCTTAAATGCCTGCTCCTGCCAAAGGGCAAGTTGCAGATTATTTAGTTTTGGTGCGATTCCGCCGACAAGTTCAAAGGCATCAAAGTCTATCTCGTTAAACAGTATATCGCAAAAATCCTGTGAAACATTGTATTTGTCGGGGCGCCAGAACGGATGCGCAAAGATTGCCAGACCGCCTGCCTTGTGTATTTGGTCGCACGCCCATTTTGCCATCGCGGTGCGACGGCGGTATAAATCGGGAACGTGCGAAAGACCTTTTTCAAGTTGGTCAACGGCAGAAATATAATCATCATATCTGTGAATGTATTTTTCGCAAACACTCTCACTGCCGCCGATATGAACGATATGAAGCATTGAATCAGGTGTGTGAACCTCCTCACCCGACATAATATGCATTCCAAGCGGCACCCCGTCATAAAGTTCCTTTGCAAGCACCGATGTAAACATACGGTTGTGGTCGGTAAGGGCAAAGAAATCAAACCCCTCTTCGCGGTAGTCGGCGGGGGTCATTGCTACGCCGTCAGCGCCGTCGGAATAGTATGTGTGGGTGTGCAGGTCGCCCTTTAGCGGACGAAGTTCATAAAGGTCTGGGTCAACGGCGTAAAGCGGAATTTTAAAGGTTTCCTTTGAACCCTTTATGCGAAAGCGTACCGAATATTCCTGCTCGCGCTCAAAGGTGTATGTAAAACGAAGACATCCGTCGCAAATTTCAAACGGATAATCGAAAGTATGCCCGATGTGGTAATTGGTCTGGTCGCCGCGCAGGTCAATGATGCAAAGTTCGTATTCGGTTTCGGCACGGAAAATACGGCTTATATCACGCGGGGTTACGGTAACGGTGGTTTCCCTGCCGACACATACCACCGACGGAAAGCACATAAACCGAATATGGGCGTTGCGCATAACGGTTCCTCCTTATTCCGATTTTTCGGAAAGTTTGGATATTGCTTTAAAGCACACGGGTATGAACAGACCGCCGACGGCGTTTCCAAGTACAACGATAAGCAGGAAAATAGCGGCACTAACGGTGAACTCACGCGCGTTTATTATGTAGAACATATCGGCAATCGAATGTTCAAAACCGCAAAGAATGAATGTGGGTATGCAAAGAAGTATGCCAAGCGGTGTGCCCTTTTTCTTAAAGATTTCAACACAGACAAAAATAAGTATTCCGCAAAGAATCGCATCCGAAAAAACAGTAAGCGGAGTTTTTGAAAGTTTGCTTTCAACAATGTTTACAACATTTCCCTTTGGCGCTTGCATAAGGCCTACGATAAAGCAACCGACAAGATTTCCGATTACCGAAAGGGCGGTATCGGCAAAAAACGCTTTGTCGTTATCCATAATGTATCCGATTTTTCCCGTATAGAGGTTAAGACCCAGCATTACGACACCGACAAGTCCAACCGAGAAGAAAAATGCGCCGACATAGCGGTTTTCACACGAAAGAAAGACCGAGCCGCCAATGGAAATCATAACACCTGCAAGTATTCATTTGATAAATTCTGCAATTCTTTTCATAATTTTGTCCCCTTGTATAATTGTTTCAAATATTCTAACATAACCGTGAAAAAAGGTCAATATTATTTGCCCGCCCGAAGTTTGTTTATTCGGTCGCGCAGATATGCCGCGTGCTCAAATTCAAGGATTTTCGCCGCCTGTTTCATTTCTGCCGTCAGGCGTTTTATAAGTTCCTCACGCTCGGCGCGGGAAAGTTTATTATCGGGTTTGTCGGTCTTTTCCTTAACACCGATTTCGATTATATCGTGAACACCCTTGACAATGGTTTTTGGCGTAATGCCGTTTTCCTCGTTGTAGCGCTGTTGGATAGCGCGGCGGCGCTCGGTTTCGGTTATGGCACGCTCCATAGACGGGGTAACGCTGTCGGCGTACATAATAACCTGACCGTCGGCGTTTCGCGCGGCACGGCCGATGGTCTGCACAAGCGAGGTTTCGCTTCTAAGGAAGCCCTCCTTGTCGGCATCAAGTATTGCAACAAGCGAAACTTCGGGAATATCAAGACCCTCGCGCAGAAGATTTATGCCGACCAAAACATCAAATTCGCCAAGCCGTAAATCGCGGATAATCTCCATTCTTTCCATCGTGTCGATGTCGTGGTGCATATAACGCACCTTTATGTCAAGATTTTCAAGGTAATCGGTCAGATTCTCCGCCATTTTTTTGGTAAGCGTGGTAATCAGTACGCGTTCTTTACGCTCGGTACGGAGGTTTATCTCGGAAACAAGGTCGTCAATCTGACCCTCGCTCGGTCTGACACTTACGCGCGGGTCTAAAAGCCCCGTCGGGCGGATGACCTGCTCGACCACCTGCGCCGCGTGGTTTTTTTCAAACTCGGCAGGGGTAGCAGATACAAAAACAGCCTGATTTATGTGTGAATAAAACTCATCAAAATTCAGCGGTCGGTTGTCGTAAGCCGACGGCAGTCTGAATCCGTAGTTTATAAGGTTGTCCTTTCTGCCTCTGTCACCGCCGAACATACCGCGTACCTGCGGCAGAGTCACATGCGACTCGTCAACAAAAAGCAGGAAATCGTCGGGGAAATAGTCAAGCAGTGTTGACGGCGTACTTCCCGGTGCACGCCCCGAAAGTACACGCGAATAGTTTTCAACGCCCTTGCACACACCGATTTCGCGCAACATTTCCATATCGTATTCGGTGCGCTGGCGTATGCGCTGTGCCTCAATCAGTTGCCCGTTTTCGGTGAAGAATTCAACCCTTTCTTCAAGTTCGCGCTTTATTTCGTCAAGCGCGGTTTCCATCTTGTCGGGCGGCACGATATAGTGTGATGCGGGGTAGATAGCGGTGTGCGAAAGCACCTGTTTCACTTCGCCCGTCAGGGTGTTGATTTCGCTTATTCGGTCGATTTCGTCGCCGAAAAATTCAATCCGTATGGCATTTTCGTATGCATAGGCGGGGTAGACCTCTACAGTATCGCCCCGCACACGGAACTTGTTGCGTATAAAGTTTATGTCGTTGCGTTCGTACTGCAGGTCGACAAGTTTGTGTATAAGTTCGTCGCGTCCCTTTTGCATACCTGTGCGAAGTGAAATTACCATATTTCGGTAGTCAATCGGGTCACCAAGTGAGTATATGCAGGAAACGCTGGCGACGATTATGACATCGCGCCGTTCAGAAAGTGCACAGGTCGCCGAATGTCGAAGTTTGTCGATTTCGTCATTGATTGCCGAGTCCTTTTCGATGTAGGTGTCGGTGCCGGGTATATACGCTTCGGGTTGGTAATAGTCGTAGTAGGAAACAAAATACTCCACCGCATTATCTGGGAAAAATTCACGAAACTCTGAGCACAACTGTGCGGCGAGGGTCTTGTTGTGGGCAAGAACAAGTGTCGGGCGGTTGACTTTCTCAATTATATTTGCCATTGTGAAGGTCTTACCGCTACCCGTAACACCGAGTAGCACCTGCTCCCTATCGCCATTATTCACGCCCTCGACCAACTGCTCAATAGCCTGCGGCTGATCGCCCGTAGGCTTGTAATTCGAATGTAAAATAAACTTATCCATTCCGCTCCCGCTCCTCTCTTTTAATTTTTTTCCTTTTTTATATCTTTTAATTTGTTCGTTATAACCGATATAACAATCGCTGCAATAGATAAAAATATTTCAATATTCTCTCTTTTATTTCGCTACAAATGGAATATTATTTTCTTTCGCAAATTGCTCTGCACAACTGCCTACGGGTGCATAAATAACTAGATTATTGCAATTTTGGAACATATCTTGATGTGCAAATTTTGTGCTTTGGGAGCTTATAAAAAGT
>JAZREH010000101.1:0-1984 GCA_045660705.1 Acutalibacteraceae bacterium | reverse complement strand
ATACATTCTCATCGTTCCGTTAAGAACGTCGTCGTGGGTAAAGATTCCCGCCCATGACTTGCGACCCTCGTCCGCGGTTTTACCGTCTTCGCTGAAGTCGCTTCCAAGTATCTGGAAAACAAGCGTAACAGGCTCGGTAGTGCTTTCAATATTCTTGACGGTTCTTACAAGATTACCGTCAATATAGTAGAAGAAGCCGACCGGTGTCCAAGCGAACGAAAACTCAACATATTCGCCGTTTTTGAACTTTTCGGTGCTATAAGATGCCTGATGCTGTTTTGAAGTATCAACAGCCAATGTATCGGAATTCCAGAAGTGGTCGGTAACATAGCACTGCGGATTACCGGTTGCTTTGCTTATCCAGTTGGGTGAGAACTCAACGATATCGTTTTCACCCAAAAGCATACCCTCGCGCTCGCCCGCACGTGCCGTAGCAAACCAAGATTTACCCCAAGTTTCGGTAGTAGGGATAGTCCAAAATGCATTAAGCGCGCCGCCCTTAGTGGGCATCTTTATGCTTGCGGTAAAAAGTCCCTGATTCTGGGTGTATTTCGACTTAACACTACCAACGATATATGTAGCGGTCTGATTGGTACCTTTTTTATCGTTTACCTTGTAATCAAGAACAAGCGAACCGTTCTCAAGATAAAGTGCGTTTTTGTCATATCCTTTGCTTCGACCAAAACCTACACTTTCGCTGTCGTTACTGTTGTACGGTGCCCACAAATCTGTATCAAGGGTGGTACCGTCAAATTCATCGTTCTTCGACATATCCCACTTCTTAATAACGTACGGATACGATGCCACGACGCTCTTATCGGTTTTGTGGTGAACATAGATGTTAAAGCCCTCTAAATCGGTATTATCCTTAAAATCGGCAGGAACGATTACCTTACCCTGTTCATCGTCAAGCTGAACTTCCTTAACATCGCAACTCAGTATGTATTCGCCGACATTAAGGCGGTCAAGATTTCCCTCTTCCCCGTAGTACGCGAGCGTCTGTAATTCCAAATCATAACCCGGTATACCTGGGTGGTCGTCTTTAATACGAAGTTCAATAACCTTGGGCTTTTCGGAATTTTCACCCGAAATTACAAGCCCGCCTGCAAGGCAAATGGTAAGACAAAGTACAGCCGAAATTATAGTAACTAATTTTTCACTGTATTTCTTCATAATATCACCCTTAATTATCTAAAAATGCTTTCAAAGCTGCTTCATAGAGGGGTTCGATGGTCTGCATTGCCTGTGCAGGTGTGATAGAACTGCTGCGCATTTCGTTGAGTGTGCCTGTTTTAGTAGCAACAGATGCGGCAATATCGCAATTAAGTTTGAAACTTTCAGAAGTCTGACGCTTTGAAATGGTGTTTATGAGTTCCATAGCCTCATCGGATACGGCGTCGATATATCTTGATTTGTAGTCAACGTCAAGAATTACGTCGTTCATCTGATTCCAGATAAGTGCAACATCGCCTGCGTTCTTTACATTGTAAGGAATTGCGCACCAAGCCAAGTTCTGGTCATTGGTCATAACCATATCGCCGTCAACGGTGGGCATTACACACATACCAACCTCAAAATCAGCCGCTTTGAAGCGGTCCTCAATAGACTCGGTACCTGTAAGTATCGGACAAACGCCCGAATCAAACTGTGTCTGTGCATAGTTCCAAGATGTGCCGTCAAGACCGTTGCTCATTACGCCGTCTTCGATAAGTTGCATCATCTTATTGTAAGCCTTAACCATATCAGCAGAGTTTACATTAACCTTGAATTCAAGTTTGTTATCAACCTTTTCAACAGGAGATACGCCGTATGCTTTCGGGAACAGGTCATAATCCATTGTGCGGATTGCAACCTTGCCTGTTGACTGACTAAACTTGGTTGCTATATTTACAAACTTATCAAGTGTAAGTTCACCGTTCTTTTGCAGTGTGTAAAGATCGTCTAAACCGTACTGATTAAAGACATCCTTATTATAATACAAAGT
>JAZREH010000100.1:0-2646 GCA_045660705.1 Acutalibacteraceae bacterium | reverse complement strand
AGATTTCATAGGTGTAATAAACGAGTCCGTCCTTGGATTCCACAGTCGCTCTGATCTCATTGGAATCGATGAGGAGCTGCGCGTATTCTTCCAAAGTGGAGGTGCCGCCGAATTTTCCGCCGAAATCTTTAAAGGATTCCTTGAGTGTTACGACGAAAACGTCTTCTGAGGAAAATGCGGTCTCGTAGGAGCTGTAGCCGCCGAGCTCGAAATCCTCGGTCAGCGTGATGGAGAAGCCGTTTTGCGTAAAGGTCTTCGGCTCTGCCGCACAGCCTGCGGAAAGAATGACGGCAAGCAAAAGCAGGGAAGCCGTGATGGTCTTAAAAATACGTTTCATAAAATATTCCTTTCGGGAAATGGATTTTAAAGTATTTTAACATAAGTGGCGCGCGATGTCAATCGGCACAAAAAAAGTGATGCAGAAAAATCTGCATCACCTTGTTTTCTGAAAATTATTCAGCGTCAGCAACTTCTTCAGCAGGTGCGCTTTCGGCTTCCTTCATCTTTGCGAAACATTCACTGCAGTATACAGGACGGTCATCGCGCGGAATAAAGGGAACACGGGCAACACCACCGCAAGCATCACAGGTTGCTTCGTGCATTTCCTTCGGTGCACGACCGGCAGCCTTACGCTTGTCGCGGCAGGGTTTGCAGCGCTGCGGTTCATTTTCGAATCCCTTGGACTCATAGAACTCCTGCTCTCTTGCAGTGAAAACGAATTCCTCTCCGCAGTCCTTGCAAACTAATGTCTTGTCTTCAAACATACCTTTTACCTCTCTCGTATGATGTTTTGCCCACGGACGGAATCGCACCGACATCTTTGGTTTCAACGTTCTTCTATTTAAACTACTAAGGGCATATATATAAACGGTAAAACCGCTTATTTACTTTTTAATTTTTTGCGTATGCGTCGTAAAGTATTGTCAACCGACTTTAATGATATATTAAGTTCGGTTGCAATATCCGCATATGTCTTGTCAGAAAGAAATTCGCACAAAACGCGGTATTCAAGCGTAGATAAGTCAACCTTTATATTGTCGGCAAGTAGCCTATAACTTTCTTTTTCAATAAGTATCCGTTCGGGGCTTGCCTCATCAGTTAAAACAACATCTTCAAGAGGAGTAAGCATTTTTTCGGGTACACGCCGTTTTGCATTGGCGGCACGTACAACATCGTTTATCGCACGAGTTATACAGACCGACACAAAAGTGGTAAAAGATGACTTATCAGCATCAAAACTGTTTATGGCGGAAAGCAGGGCAAGGGTTGCATCCTGAAACAGGTCATCGCGGTCGATACCGCAATCAGAATACCGAGAAATAATACCCTCAATAATCTGCTTGTGCCTTTCAATAATGACACCAAGGTACGAATAATCGCCGCCTTTTATAAGACGAATTAAATCATTATCTGACAAATTTTCGCATTTATTGAGGAAAAAATCGCCCATCAAATACACCTAAAAGAATTATATAACACCAAATATGTTCTAAAAATTAACTATATGCAATATAATACATTATTTTTTATAGATTGTCAAGTATTTTTATTAAAAACATTCATAACTTATTGAATTATTTGCTCTTAACACTTGAAAAAAATATTAAACCGTGTTATAGTATATGTTATGAAAGGTTCGGTGAGTATTTTGCATTTGCAGGAATCAGGCGAAATGTATCTTGAAACAATATTCGTGTTATCCCGCAGGTCGGGTGCTGTGCGCTCGATTGATGTCGGTGAATATATGGGTTATTCTAAACCAAGCGTCAGCCGCGCAATAGGACTTTTGAAAAACGGCGGATATGTTACGGTCAGTGATGAAGGTTTTTTAAATCTTACTGAATCGGGTCTTGAGGTCGCTGAAAAAATTTATGAGCGACACAGGACGCTTACCGAGTTTTTGATTCGCATTGGCGTTGATGAAAAAACGGCATCCGAAGATGCCTGTAAAATTGAACACGATATAAGTGATATTTCCTTTGCCGCAATAAAAAAATACGCCTCGCAGAAATAATTTTTACGAAAAAAACACATAATCAAAAAAACAGGGGATTGACAACAAAATAAATAGTGATATAATAAACAAAAGTAAATAGTGACTTTAGGCGGTTGCTTCGGCAATTGGGAAACTTACCACAAACCTGACAAACTTGTGGTAACTTCCGGCAAAATGCACTTATTGTCGCAGACTCGTCAATTACAGGGTTATTGTCTCTTTTTCGGCATCTGCGCGTTTGTGCAGATGCTTTTTCTTTTGTCCTTTTACAAATATTAAGTAAAGGGGGAAACCATTATGTTTTCCAAACTTAAACTGTCGTGATCAAAAATCAACTACAAACTCTATTTCGCACTTCTCGTTTTAGGGCTGTGCCCAACCGTTTACACAACGGTGCGATTGTTCTTTTTAGGCTCTTTGCCCGGAGAATACTCTTTTTCTATTGCTGGGCAACTGTCTTGGGTAAATTTGCTTTACGAAATTATAAACGAGGCAATTATTTTACCGCTTTTCTATTTCATAGGCAAGATCGCAACTGATAAAAAAGAATTCACCAACCAATTAAAAACAGGACTTATACTGTCGCTTGGCATTTACCTTGTGTTATCCGCCGTTATTATTTGCTTGGCGAAACCACTTTTATCGCTAAT
>JAZREH010000099.1:0-1921 GCA_045660705.1 Acutalibacteraceae bacterium | reverse complement strand
GAAAACGCGACGGTGCTTTTCCCGATTGTTTCCGCCGCGAATACGGTGGCACTATGGCTTTTGGGGCGGCATGTATTTAAAGAAAAACTTACACCTCGCGGACTTATCGGAATACTTCTTGGTATTATAGCGGTTTTAATGTTGAAATTCGGCTAAAAAAAGAAGTGGCGATCGCCACTTCTTTTCGACATCACTTGTTACTGAAAAGTCTATCTGATATACTTTTTTAAAAGGTTAATAATTTGGTTTTTGTCGGCGGCACCACTGTCGCCGACAATTTTTTTGATTCTATACTTTACACCGCCCACCGTCAAAAAGCAGTTTTCGGCAATCTGTTCGATGGTTTCTCCGCAAAGCAATCCATCGATTATTTTGTTTTCGATTTCGTCGGCGTTTTGCAGTACCTTATCGACAATAAGCATTTCATTAAGTTCACTATCGTCGTAAAAGGCGTCCTCGCTTGACCTTAAATTAAGGTCGACAGGTCTTAAAATGGGTGTGGCGTCGCCGCTTTCAAGCGACCACAGTACCTTTACGGTCATTTCCGAAAGATAGTCGTGCTTTTTTAGTGCGTTGTAAATGTAAACCGCCGCTTTTCCGTACTGTTCAAAGTTCATATTAAGCGACAGTATGCGGTCGCGGTAGAAATTTGAAATCTTGGTTTGTGCGCAACTTATTATGTAAAAGTTGTTAAGTTTATCGGGTGACACCTTTTCAAGGTATCTTACTAATGAAACAGCGGCAAAATCGTTTGCACAGATAACGGCATCAAAATCGTTTATTTGGGCATAAAAATCGTTGAAACAGTTATAAAGGGAACCGTTATTATTAAATATCTGCATCGTTTCAAAATCACCGCTTTTCCAGTTGAACAGACTGTCAACGCGGCTGATGTCGGCGATTGAATCGGTGTTTATGCCGTAAAGCGCAATCTGACTTTTGCCCTTTGATTTAAGCGTATCAAGCAGATTTTTCATTGATGCGTTTATGTCGGAGCATACACAACTGTAAATACACCCTGAAAGTTTTTCCGACTGGTTGCAGATAACAATCGGTTTTATACCGTGTGCATTTAACTGTGTTATTGCCGACAGGGTCCATTCCTTGTCCGATGCAATTATAAAAACCGAGTCCAAATCGGTGTCGATATGGTCAAAGACCTCGCAAAACGGGATTCTTTTCACCCGCAACTGTTCGGTAAGGCTTTTATAAAGACTTTTGCACCAAAGGCTTTCTGAATATTTTGAATCAAGTAAAATACCAACCATTTTATCACCCGAAGACAGTATACAATATTTCTATACTATATTGCAAATAAAAAATGATGTAATTTTTTGCGTGAAATTTTCTCTTTATTTTTTGAGCGATAGAAATTAAAATGTATATGTAGAAAATTAAAAGGAGTTTTTAAGTTGAGTAAAGTTGATGCAAAAAAGCAAAAACAGGTTATTCCTACCTACATACCGAAAAAGGCTAATGACCTGCCGATGTTTTTTGAAAACAAGCCGTATCAGGGCGCTTCGGGACGGCTTTATCCGATTCCGTATTCCGACGGCATAACCGACGAAAAAAAGGATGTCGAGTACGATGTTTTCACCCTTGAAAACGAGTATATAAAAACACAGGTACTGCCCGAAATAGGCGGTAAGATTCTTCGCGGCTACGATAAGGTCGGCGAACACGATTTTATATATTATAACGAGGTCATAAAACCCGCACTTGTCGGTCTTGCAGGCGCGTGGATTTCGGGCGGTATTGAGTTTAACTGGCCGCAACACCACCGCCCCACCACCTTTATGCCGCTTGAAGCGGTTGTTGAGGAAAACCCCGACGGTGGGAAAACCGTATGGACGGGCGAGGTTGAACCCTTTAACCGAATGAAAGGTATGGCGGGTATAACCCTTGATAAGGGCAGAAGTTA